>CAZDYW010000260.1:0-4415 GCA_964509655.1 uncultured Anaerolineales bacterium | reverse complement strand
GTAAGGCAGGGGTCTGCAAAACCCTTATTCGCCGGTTCGAATCCGGCCGTCGCCTTTTAACGTCTAAGGCGTCCACTGGAGGCGACCAAAACGACGGGCAGCGTTGTTAGCTGCCCGTAGCCTATGCGGGGCGGTGGTGGAACGGAAGACACCGAGGACTTAAAATCCTCTGTCCGCGAGGACGTGTGGGTTCGAATCCCACCCGCCCTACTGCGCAAGCAAAGGTTGATCCGTATATCAAAAAGTATGCTAAAACGTGATGCGTAAAACGTGACGCGTAAGCGCTACGCCCTACGTTTTGCGCATTACGCATGAAGTGGAGGTTAGATTATCGTGAAAGTTATCTTGATGCAAGACGTACCCAACCTGGGTCAGAGGGGAGAAGTTGAGGATGTGGCGGATGGCTATGCGCGCAATTATTTGATCCCTCAAGGGATGGCAAAGAAAGCTACTCCGGGGATTTTGAAGGATTTCGAGCATCGCCAGTCAGTACAAGAACGCAAGTACAAGCGAATGAAGAAACGGGCAGAAACCCTAGCCCGACGATTGACCGCGAATCCTCTAACGTTCGAGGTTATGTCCGGAAGCACAGGTCGCCTCTACGGCGCCGTGACCAACGCTGATATCGCCGAAGCACTCGAACGTGAGATCGGCGAAGAATTCGACAAGCGAGACATCACTTTGAACGAGCCAATCCGAGAAGTGGGAGAACACTTCGTCGCTGTGCGCTTGATGCGAGACGTGGAACCGCAAATCAAGGTTTTGGTAAAACCCGAAAGCGGTAAATGGCCTGAAGGCATCGAGCCTCCTCAGGCCTAGAAAAGATAAGCGAACACCCCCTTAAGGATCCGCCCGTGGAAAAATTGGGCGTGTGGCTGCGCCAGACCCGCGAGGCCGAAGGCTATACTCTGGAGGAAACTGAAGCTTCCACCCGCATCCGGAAGCATTTCCTGCAGATGTTGGAAGAGGGCGACTTTGCCGCCCTCCCCGGCGGCGAAGTGCAAGTGCGCGGCTTCCTGCAGATCTACGCTCGTTACCTGGGTCTTTCCTCAGATGAAGTACTGGCCCGTTACGACGCCGAGGTGCATGGCAAAACGGCTATGCCCCCGGCAGACTCCACGCTCCAGGGACAGGCACCATCTTCACCCCCTCCAGAAAATAGCCAGATGCCTCCTGAGGCGCGACCATTCTACCCCCGTGATATTCCCGTTGCCTCCGCGCCGCCACGTTGGATGAGCTTGGAGACCTTGATGGTCGTCGGGATTGTGCTCATCATTTTCGTTGCCATTGTAGGTCTAGTGAGCTACATCATAAGCCAAAGCAACGGCGCCGAGGTGGAACAAATCCCCACAGCGACAGCACCGACCACGATCACCATTCCCACAGCAACTGCCTCTCCTCCCGATATAACGCCCAACACGGAGGCCGCGGTTACGAACGCCACTCCCACATTTGTACCCAACCCAGAAGGAACCGTCGAAGTGACGCTGGAAGCCCAGGAGTACGTCTGGGTGCGCGTGACCCGCGATCAGCAGACGGTGTTTGATAGAACGATGGACCCCGGCCAAGTCGAAACCTGGTCGGGGCAAGAGGCCATCGTTGTGGAGACCGGCAACGGCGCCGGTCTATATGTGACCGTCAACGGGCAGCCGCTGGGAGCGTTCGGGGAGCGGGGTGAGGCCAGCCGCCGCGCCTGGGGGCCGACCGGCGAGATTTCCCCCCCATAACTCCGCGACTATTTCCCCACACAGCCTGCTGAGGTGCACCGTACTTCCATGAACCAATCACGAAGCTTTTGTATGATCTCCTTGGGCTGTCCCAAGAACTTGGTGGACAGCGAGGGGATGGCGACTCTGTTGCGTCGCGCTGGTTATGTCAACTCCGCCCCCGATGAGGCCGATTTCATCATCGTCAACACCTGCGGCTTCATCGATGCGGCGCGGGAGGAATCGCGTGCCGTGCTGCAAGAGCTGGCGCAGGACAAGCGGGCAGAGCAGCACCTCATCGCCGCAGGATGTTACTCCCAGCGCAGTCCCGACGAGCTGGTCGCGGCGATCCCGGCTATCGATGGATTGATCGGCACCCGCCGCTGGATGGACATCCTGACCCTCGTCGAGCGGCTGGAGAAATCCGAGGCACGGCCACTCTATCACATTCCAGAGACGCCGACGGTGGGACAAGATAATCGCGGTGTGACCCGCGCCGCTCTTCAGGGTGCCAGCGCCTATCTCAAGCTCGCCGACGGTTGCCGCCGCTCCTGCGCCTTTTGCGCTATCCCGCTCATCAAGGGCCCCGCCGTGAGCCGCCCACCTGAGCAGATCATAGAGGACGCCGCCCGCCTGGCCGATTATGGAGTGCAAGAGATCATCCTCATCGCGCAGGATACCACAGACTACGGCCACGACCTCGGCATTCAAGATGGACTGGCGAAGCTGTTAGATCGTCTGGTCGCGGAGGTGCCGCAGATACCGTGGATGCGCCTGATGTACGCCTATCCGGGGCGCATCACTGCGCGGCTGGTCGAAACGATGACCGCCCACCCGCAGATCCTACCCTATCTCGATCTACCGCTCCAACACGCTCACCCCGATGTGCTGCGCCGCATGGGGCGCCCGTCTGACATCGAGCGAGTGCGTCACACGATAGAGCGATGCCGGGCCGCGATGCCGGAGATCGCCATTCGCACCACCTTCCTGGTCGGCTATCCGAGCGAAACCGAGGACCAGTTTCGGACCTTGCTGGAGTTTGTGGAGGAGATGTCCTTCGACCGAGTGGGCGTCTTCACCTATTCTCACGAAAAGGGCACACCGGCCGCCGAGCGGGGGCTGGAGGATGACGTGCCGCCCGACCTGAAAGAGGAACGGCGCGCGCGGTTGATGAGTGTGCAGCAGCCTATCTCGCTGGCGAAAAACCAGGCGCTAGTGGGACACACGCTGAACGTATTGATCGAGGGCCAGGATACCGATTTGAGCGTGGGCCGCTCCTATCGCGACGCCCCGGAGGTCGACGGGTTAGTGCTGGCACAGGCGGAGCTGCCGGTCGGGGAAATCATCCCGCTGCGCATTATCGGCGCTCTGGAGTATGATCTGATCGGCGAGCCCATCCCTGGTGAACAGCCGCTGTCGGCGGCATAAATCACTGGGTGCTACCTCCCGCGCTCGTAGGCGGGGCCGGGTTTGCAGACACCCCATCCAGCTCCCAGTGACCGTTGTTGCGCACTAGATTCCACAGCACTTCTGTTTCCTCGATCCCGGAGCCGCAGGTGACATTAGCCACCACCGTGGCCCGGTCGCATCCATAATCCTCACACGGATGACCGGCCTCTTGGCTCGACCACTCCTGCATGCATCGAATGTCATGCACTCGCACTGTCTCAGTGTCACTGTTGGGTAGCCTACAGCCACATTCTACAATTCCACTCTCCTGCATGAATTTCCAACCCTCATCCGTGAAGTACTGCGAGTTTCCCTCATCGGTGTAATGTTCGTAGAAAGACATCACTACTCTCTCTGGATACTGGGAAAGAGTGACATCTTCAGGCTCCCCGGGCCAGAAAACGAGCTGGTATTTCTCGAACATCATCAAAGCACCCGTGCCTTCATCCTGTACGTAGTAGGTCGCTTGGTTGCGAGGAGAATAAGTATACCGAGTTGCCAACTGAGCGCGATGCGGCATGCATAGATCAACCACTACTTCGTCCAAAGAGACTTCGATGTTATCACCGGAGAAATGCCCCAGCGGTTCGTAGTGTCCATATTCTCCCCCCGGCTGCTCCCAGTAGAAAATGGAAGCGCGGGTTACTCTTCCCCCGTAATGATCTCTCACGACCAATTCCTTACCATTCCTCCTGGACAAGACATCCTCCATCTTGAGTTCGCAATTGTGCTCGCACAAATGACCACCGGCCTGAGACCTTAACGGATAGGGAATGATGCAGGGCGGCCTCTTATTGTCCGGTCGGTAGACGACCCCCGCGATAGGCTCATTTTTATGTCCCGTCCCGGCGAGCAGATCGAAGCGGTAGAGGACCACGCACTCCTTGCTCCCATCATTATCGGTGTCGAGAGCAGAGTGATCGACGTATTGCCAATCTTTGGGCAAGACGGTCTTAAATCCAGGGCACAAAACTTCTACAGAAGTGGAATCGGGCTGAGGATTCGTGCTCATCTGCCCACAGGCTAGAGATGAGCATAATAGAGCGGAGAGAAACAGAAACCTGCCAAGCCGCCTCATAGATACCCCCTTTGAGTTGCTATCATCACTTCATCGAGCTTGGATGTTGTCAACAGTCTCGATGCCTATTATACAAAAAATAGCGTCATTTGTCTGTAGGGTAATCTAGACAATCCTTGTGGCGGAATCTTGACAATTTGTGTGGCGAAATCTTGACTCTTAGTGTGGCGAAATCTCCACAG
>CAZDYW010000259.1:0-4419 GCA_964509655.1 uncultured Anaerolineales bacterium | reverse complement strand
TCGCGCTACGTGCATTCCAGCGCCCGGAAGATGCAGGATATGGTGGAGGAGTTGTGACGATTGTGAGATCAGAACAAAAGTAACTGACTGATGGAATTTCAGTCACCGTTCCCCATCTACCCCTCTGCCAACTGAATATCCTTCACACTGGCCTGCTTGACCGTCTCCTCGATCTCCTCCCAAAGCCGCTCATCAAGCTTCAAGCGAGAGCGTATCTCCTCTTTGGTCACCAGGGGGCTCAGCTTGATGGTCACCTTGTGCCCCTTCTCCTGACTCTTTTCCCCCTCTATCCCAGCCTCCAACACATAGAGCGTAAGTTTACCGGAGTCGGACAGTTTATCCGTCACAGCCACGTTGACCTCCAACTCTACCTCGTCAACGAACAGGAAGGGGTAAAGTTCGTCGACCGCCTCGGCGCGGGTTGGCGTCAACAACTCTTTCCTTACCTGATCAATCAGTTCGTGCAGCGTCATTTGCTTGGTCATAATTCTCCTTTACTTCAATCATTAACTACTTTGGATGGGATGAAACACATCGCCTTGCGGATCATCACTGCGTAAGTAAAGCGTGGGCACAAACCACGTCCGGGGATTGCAGGTCTCATCGTACAGTTGCTGGCGGCCGCGACCGACTGCCTCCACCAGTGAGTGGAAACTGGCCAAGGAGATGTAGAACGTACGGGCGAAGCGCACCGCGTCGTCCACCGGCACCGGGAGCTGCATCGCGACCACGGCCGGCACGCCCGCTTGAATCAACGCCGGGCCGACACCATTGAACACGCTCGCGCCGCCGACCTGGCCCGAGCGACACGCACTGAGCACCACGACCTGCGTTTTGTTGCGCGATAAGGCGTTGGCGAACGAGCGCGCGCTGACGTAGTTTACTTTGCCATCCTTGTCCTCAAAGGCCAGGTATCCTCGCGCGTCGACTGTCGAAAGCGGATATTGGCAGCGAACGCAATGTTTCGAGGTGGCCGTGTGCAGGATGTGACAGGTGGGACACAGACGACCGAAGCTACCGTGGCCGTCGAAGTGAATAATGTGTACGTCTTCCTGCTGCAACGTCTCCAACAGCGCCCGCCGCGTGGGCGGCGAGAGCCACGTGATCTCCAGTGCCTCCCGCTCCGCCAGCGCTGTCAGACCCTCCGAGACAGCCTGGGGCTCGTCGGACAGGGGCAGCGAGGGCAGCCCCGATGGACGAGGCGCGATGCCCAACACCCGCAGGGGCAAGTTTACTTCGAGGGCAGAGCGAGGGTTGGGGAGCGCGATGTAGCGCGTCAGATCGACCACGCCGTCGGCGACCAGCGGCACGTCGTCGTGGATCAATTCCCAGGGATAGCTCGCCAAAGTCGCGCCCCCAGCATCAAAGATCAAGCGCAACGCCAGCGACCTGCGTTTGGATCGCGCCTTGTTCCGCTCGGCGTAAAACAGCCTCTCTATCTCGGTCGGGAACAGCGCATCGTACAGGCATTGCCCCACAACTTTGTAGATCCGCTCCAGCAGATGGCCCGACTCGACCAAGCCCAGATGTTCCAACCGCTTCACCTCATTGTCATCAAAGCTATCCGCGGGCAATTTACCCACGGACGTCGCCAGAGCTTTCATCACCAGGGCCAGGTTATGACCATACACGTTCAGCTTTTGGCCTTCATTCCGGATCACGTATTCCCTATCGCCATCGATAATTTTCCAATGGTTTCCAACTCGATTCTCCTCCACCAACGCCTGGGAAGTGAGCGTCTCATTATGCTCTTCAAACTGTTCACGTAGTTTCTCGGACGCTTCTTTTCTATCCAGTTCGCCGAGGTCCAGATCAATGCTAAATAAGTATTCAACAGCGTAGGGCAGCTTGAGTGGGCAAGGTTTATCCTCTCCAGCTCCGGAATGCTGCACCAGGACCTGAGGAGCACCTCCCTGGGGATGGAGCAACCGCAGCACAAAAGGAATCTCCTCTATCGTTTCATCCTCGTCCCTCTTCTCTCTCTTGTTCCCATCCCCGCCATTCATTTCCTCGTCTGGATCACGATCCCTTACCGATTCCAGCAAATTTTCCAAGAATCGCACACGCTTCTCCAGTTCCTTGAGTTCATCCCGCAAGCGCCGCTCGTCCTTGATCAAACCCAGGGGAATATCGGTGCTGAGGACATACGAAGATTTGCGTTCCTCGATCAAGCGCAGGTTTTCCCGTGCCTCATCGTATCGATGGCGCAGGCTCTCCAGTTCTCTTCCCCCCTCCTGCCGGATCTGCTCTTTCAATTCTTCGATTTGACTGAGCAGGAACAGGGGCTCTTCTCCTGGCGCGTGCATTGACTTGCGTTTCTCAAGCTCCTTCAGGTTGCGGGCCAGAATCTCCAATCTTGTACTCATCAAATGTTACCTCACTCTCCCAGAACGTCGCGAGCGCCGCGCTGATAGCATTGCCCGGCCGCGGCAATATCCCCGGTCAGGGCGAACAAGAGCGCAGCGTCCAGGTTTTCCCCATCATCACGGTGTAACTCGGCTTGCTTCCGCAGTCGATCCGTCATATCCTGTGCCTCGATTTCCTTGACTGCTACGCGCTCTCCCCTTTTCGGGGACTTTTGCCTGGACGCTGGCTGCCCGCTGCTGAAGATACGTTCTAACAGTCCAGGTTTTTCCCCAGTCATCGGTTGAACCGGGGGCACCTCGGTTGGCTCAGGTACGGAAGGCTCAGGCTTGGGTGGCTTTTCGGGCGGGGTGAAGCGCAGCGCGGGCAGTTCCGATGATGGACGCATCTCCAGCGCGACGCGGGGCCGATCCGGCTCGGCCGTCAGCGCCCTGGAAAGCGGCGCGAAATCGCCACGCGGCACGTCGAGCCGGAAATCGGGGGCCAGGAAGGTATAGGTATCCTGCCTGAGCGCCAGCGCATCCGCCAGTAGCGCCCAGGGCAAGTCGGGCGTGAAGCGAGCACGCAGTGGGACGAAGAGCTGCGTATCCCGCACCCGCCGCAAGGGAATGCCAAAGGGCAGCGATCCAACCTCAAGTGGCCGCTCCTCGCTGACCAGCACCGCCCGCTCGCGCCCCAGGCAGAGCGTGTAGCTTGCGAACGCCTCGCCCGGCAACCGGTAGAGCAGCCGTCGCAGCCACGCGATCTCTTGCCCCTCCAGGATCAGCGCAGCGGTGGTCGGCAGCGGTCCTTGGTCGGGTATCAGCCGCACCGGCAAATCCAGCGGCAGGCCCCCCTGGTCTTTGCGCGGCACCAGGTCGGCCCGATCAGCACGCGGGGCGTGCGCCGCCGTCAGCTCGTCACCCTCGAAGAAGGTCGGCGCGGGCGAGACACACAGGTTGTCGAAGTCCAGGCCAGCGGTGAACAGCAGAAGGTTATCCTCCGGAAAGGCATCCAACACGTGCGGCGGATGACAAGGATACTCCTGTCCCCACTCTACCATCATCCGCCGTCCCGCCTCGGCCCAGACCTCGTTGAGCACAGCGCAGCGCGGCAGGTCCTCCAGGTAGGAGAGCACGAAGGCTGGCAGCAGCGCGCCGGTGGGCGCATCCGGCCGGGGCGCGATCTCGAAGAGCAGGAAGCTCGCTGCCTCGCCGCCTCCTTGCTGATCCTCCTTCGGGGCGTGAAAGCGAGCTACACGGTACTCAAGATGATGGGCGCGGAAATAGTGAGCCAGCATGCGGTAGAGGGAGGGCGCGATCAGCACGTAGGCGACCATCGGCAGTGCAGCGCCCTTCGTGGGCAGTGGCGCGATGCGCAACAATAGCCTCTCCAACCCCACTTCGGGCAACCGGGTGAGGGCGAGCGGATGGGTGCCCTCGCGGTCCACCAGGTAGCGGCGCCCCTGGGGGCTTGAAGGTGAGCTTACTTCCTTACCATCCACTGTGTAGCCCCGCGGAGCCCCTCCATCCCGGTATTGGATGAAAGCCCGTCCATCTCCCACGTAGAGCAGGCCGCCGCTGAGCGCTGCCGCGTCGGAGGCCGCGTCGTAGAGACGGGATAGGTCAGGCGCGTTAGGATGCGGCGGGCTGAGATCGATCAGCGCACCCTGCGCTTCGTCCATCCGCACTGTCACGTGACCGGAAAGCGCCATCACCTGGCTGAGCGCGGACAGCAGCCGCACCAAGCGCTCGAAGAGAGGATGCGGCTGATCCTCAACCTCCTCCGCGCTCAGCCAGATGCAGCCCTTGGGAGCGACCAAGATGTTGCGCTCGTCGGCGCGCAAGCCGGGAAAGATCGGCCGCTCCCCGGCAGCGCTGGGCCGCGCCACCCAATCAGGCGGTGGCTTTTCTTCCACGGCCCCTTCCGAAGGCAGTGCGGTCACCTCGGGGATCTTGGTCACTGGACGAAACTGAATACGCTGATGTTGTTCGCAATAATCGGTGCCGGGCACTGCCCGGTTGCTGCATCGTTCACCGTTGGGTAACATTCGTTTACATTGGGCCATAGTTTAGC
>CAZDYW010000258.1:0-4426 GCA_964509655.1 uncultured Anaerolineales bacterium | reverse complement strand
CGCGCCAACTGCTCCACCCGACGAAGATCATCGGCCTGATCGAGCACGGGCGCCCAGGATGCGCGGAAGGCGCCCGCTTGACGGCTCAAGGTGGGGGCGAATTGCTGCCGCGCCAGGAGCTCCAGCGTCAGCTTGCCCGCCAGCGACCAGATGCCCAGATCGGCCCCCAGCGCGCTGTGGGGAGCCATCTCCCTCGGTTGTGGCAGATCGTTCAGGAAAGTGAGCGCCGCCAGGGGAGGCAAAGTCAGCCCCTCTATTTTCCAGAGGGCGAGTTCCTCCGGCTCGACGGGCGCCTCGGCGAAAGCGTCCCGGATCAATTGGGGGCTGGGCTGCGGGCGATGGTCAGTGGTGGGCAAGTGAGCGAGGGCGACTTCATCCTCGGTCTCTTCGGGCAGCAGGTCGGCCAGCAGATCGCGCAACTCGCCGGATGGAATGCAGAAGGGATGGAGTGGCTGGGAATCGGAAGTTGACGGGCCGTGGTTTGGCCCCTCCCCCCAGATGAAAAGGCGAGACGATGGGTTAGGGAACCAGGCGGCGTGGAGCACGCGGCGACCGGGCAGCACCGAGAAGAGGTCTTGCTCGACGGGAGCCTCGGCGGGGGGCTCTTCTTCCACCGCTTCTACTACCTGCTGTTCCCGCTCCCAGATTTCCATCTGCTTGCGCACCTGTCTGAGGGAGGTTGGGCCGAAGCCGGGCAGGGCCAGTAGTTCCTCGTCGCTGCGCCGGGCCAGGTCGTTCGGCGTGGTCAGATCGAGCCGCAACAGAAGATTGCGGAGGCGGGTGGAGAAATTCAGCAGATCGATGGGATAAAGAGTTTTTCCTTCAGTCATCGGCACCTACACTTTGTGAATCTCAGCCGGGCGTGGGAGCCCGGCCCGCTTGACATAATTACTTTAGCACAAATATACTAGAAAGCAACATGCCCCCGTTCAATACTCGATCCGCATACCCTTCACGCGCCCGACCAGACCTTCCAGCAGCATGATCAGCAGAACGAAGGGCAGATCGGCCGCCAGGACGAAGACGTAGGTCACCGTCAGCCAGCGGAGGGCCAGCGTGAGCGGGGGGGATACTTCCTCGATGAGCGCGGGGCCGATCCCCACGGCCCAGACCAACACGCCGAGCAGGAGCAAAAAGAGAAGCACGGGCGTCCAGGCCTGCCGATCGGAGCGGCTGGGCAGCATGGTGTTGCCTATGGCGAAGATCAGGTAGGCCCAAAACCAGAGGTCGGGAGTTTCCAGCATGCCCCGCAACTGCTGGAGCAGATCGGTCGGGGTGAAGGTCGTCATCGTCTCCCCCATCGCGCCGATGTCGAAGACGAAGTAGCCGATCATCAGAATCACCGCGCTCCCCACAAGCAAAGGGGCCAGCCCGATCAGGCTGGCCCTTATTACGTCTGTCTGTTCAACGGGAACGAATCCGAGTTGAATACGTTGTTTTGCTAACTTGGGTCTGACGGAAATGCGGCCCACGCGCACCCCTAACAACCTTGCGACGAGCGCGTGGCTCATCTCGTGGAGGAAGATCCCGGGCAGCAGCGGCAGCGCATAGAGCATCACCGCAATCTCGCGGTCACCGGCGAGCAGGAACATCGTCCCTTGCAGGTGCCGATGGATCCAGCGCTCGATCACCAGCAAGAGCGCGAGCGTCACCGCCAGCCCCAGAAGAGGCGCCCAGACCCTCATCTGCCTATCCGTCTATTCCTGGGCCGCGGCCCCTTTCCGCACGATCTCCGCGAAGTCGATGGCCTTGAGGCTGGCGCCGCCAACCAGGGCCCCGTCGATCTCCGGCTGTTCCATAAACTCGACGACGTTGTGAGGCTTGACGCTGCCGCCATATTGAATGCGGATGGCCTGGGCAATCTCGTCGCCGTAAAGCTCGCTCATCGTGGCGCGAACCGCTTTGCCGATGATGGCGTTGGCGTCCTCGCCGTGGGCGGGCACACCGGTGCCGATGGCCCAGATGGGTTCGTAGGCGATGGTGACCTGCCCCGCTTGCTCGGCCGTGATGCCCTCAAAAGCGGCTCGTACCTGTCCGCCGACGAACTCCTCCGTCTCACCGGCCTCGTTCTGCTCCAGGTTCTCGCCGACGCATAGGATGGGCTTGAGCCCGTGGGCCAGCGCGGCGTGCAGCTTCTTGTTGATCCACTCGTCGCTCTCGCCGAAGACGTTGCGGCGCTCGGAGTGACCGATGATCACGTAATCGCACCAGCCCTCCAGCATCGGCGGGCTCACCGCGCCGGTGAAGGCGCCTTGCTCCTCCCAATGCACGTTCTGGGCGCCCAACTCGATCTCCGATCCAGCCAGAGCCTCGCGCACGGCGGCAAGAGCGGTGAAGGGTGGACAGACCGCCACGTCGCAGTTCGGCAACCCGTCGTCCCCCTCCAGCTCGGCTTTTAGTTCTTCGACCAACGCGACGGCTTCCGCGATGGTCTTGTGCATTTTCCAATTTCCGGCGATAAATGGCTTACGCATCATGCCCCCTTTATGTCTCTGTAAACTGAACTGATTCAGCTTATGATAACAGGCAATTTTACGCCCGTCAACTTACATAGCGCCTAGACCGCCACCACGTTCACCAGCCGGCCCGGCACGTAGATCATGCGCTTGATCTGCTTGCCTTCGATGTGACGCTGGACGTTTTCGTCTGCCATGGCGGCCTCTTTCGCCGCCTCCTCGCCGATGTCGGCCGGCGCCTCTATCCGCGCCCGCAGCTTGCCGTTCACCTGCACGATCAACATTATGGTCTCCTCGGCCGCCAGTTCGGGATCGAATTCGGGCCAGGATTGCTGATGGACGCTATAGGGGCGACCGGTCCGTGCCCACAGCTCCTCGGCGATGTGTGGGCAACAGGGCGCCAGCAAGAGCAGCAGAGTCTCGATGGCCTCATCCCAGGCCTCGGTAGCACGGGCTGTGGCTGAAAATTCAGCCGTGCGCTTCGCTTTCTGGAGCGCATTGGAGAACTCCATCAGTCCGGCGATGATAGTGTTGAAGGCGAATTCCTCCATGTCATTAGTGACGCGCTCGATGGTCTGATGTGTGGCGCGGCGCAGCTCGGCGATCTCCTCGTCGGTAGCCTCGCCAACCCCCTCGCTCACCGAATCATCCAGTACCAGATCCCAGACTCGATGCAGCCAGCGATAGACGCCCTGGATGCCCTGGGGGTCCCAAGGCCCTCCCTGGTCCCAGCGCCAGCCGAACATCAGGTAGCCACGCACCGTGTCGGCGCCATAGTGCTCCACCAGCGTGTCGGGAGCGATGACGTTACCTCGGCTCTTGGACATCTTCTCGGCGTCCTTGCCCAGGATGATGCCCTGGTTGCGCAGCTTCAGCATCGGCTCGTCGAAATCGACCAGCCCCATATCCCGCATCGCCTTGGTGAAAAAGCGGGTGTAGATCAGGTGCATCGTGGCGTGCTCGATCCCGCCGGTGTAAACGTCCACCGGAGCCCAGTAGTCGCACTCATCGGGATCGATGGGGGAGGATTCGGGGCTGAGGGTCTCGCCATCTTTATAATAGGGGCTCAGATAGGCGTACTGGTACCAGGAGGAATCGACGAAGGTGTCCATCGTATCGGTCTCGCGGGTGGCGGGGCCGCCGCACTGCGGGCAGGTGGTATGCAGGAATTCCTCGTGATACTTCAGCGGGCTCTCGCCGGTGGGCAGGAACTCAGCGTCCTCCGGCAGCACCACGGGCAGGTCCTCGTAGGGCACCGGCACAATGCCACATTTATCACAGTAGACGATGGGGATCGGGGCACCCCAGTATCGCTGGCGGCTGATCAGCCAATCGCGCAGCCGATAGTTGACCGCGAACTCGCCCGCGCCCTTCTCCTCCAGCCACTCGGTCACTTTCTGCACCGCCACGTCGCCAGGCGTGCCCGTGAAGGGACCGGAATTGATCATCGTGCCATATTCGGCGTGGAACAGCACGTCTTGGTAGAAGGGCTTGTCCTCAAGTATCTCCATCGCCGTGCGCTTACTCGCCACCTGTTCTGGCTTGAGCGCCTCGCAACGGGCCACGATCTCCTCATCGGCCTCGACGCTGTCGAAGGGAAGCACCTGATCCTCGAAGATGAAGGCCCAGCGTGCGCCGACCACCTCGACCCAGTGGGTGGGCTTGAGGTACTTCTGCGCCAATACGATGTAACGGTCGATCTGATCCTTCTTCGCGTCCAGCGTGACGCAGAATGAATCCCCCCGTTCTTCGAATGAGATGCCGGCCTCGCTCAGCGCCTTGGTGAAACCCGCCCTCATCCCATCCTTTCTAGCGCAGGACTTGGCGATGCCGTCGGGCCGGTCGATGACGGGAATGATGGGCAGGCCGTACTTTATCGCGAAGGCGAAGTCTCGTTCGTCGTGGGCGGGCACGGCCATAATCGCCCCGGTGCCGTAGGTCATCATCACATAGTCGGCGATCCAGATGGG
>CAZDYW010000257.1:0-4430 GCA_964509655.1 uncultured Anaerolineales bacterium | reverse complement strand
CGCCGGCACGCTGGACGACAACTTGCGCTTGCAGGCCACCTCTCCCGCCATCGATGCCGGTAAAAACAGCGCCATCAGCGGCGTCGCCGTCGACCTGGATGGCAACCCGCGCCGCGTCGATCACATTCTGATCCCCGACAGCGGCAGCGGCAGCGCCCCCATCGTCGATATGGGCGCCTATGAGACGCCCCCGGTGCTGGTCAAGTCGGTGAATGACACATCGCCGCCATCGGGGCAGCGTATCACCTACACGCTCACCGTGATCAACAATATCACCACCACCACGCTGACCGACGCCGTGCTCTCCGACACCTTGCCCGCGGACTTGACCTTCGCCGGCCCGGTCACGCTGGAGGGAACCACCGGCACGCTAGCGCAAAGCGGCGATGATTTACCCGCCCTGGTCACGGATTTGGAGCTCCCGCATGGAACCCCGGTCACAGTCACCTTCCCGGTCACCGTCAATCTGGACACAGCCGGGCTGGACATCGTCAACAAGGCCAGCCTCACCAGCACGCAGGTCACCACGCCCGTCTTCAGCTCGGTCGAGCTCAGCGTGCCCCCGGCAGATCTGGGCATCGCCAAGTCGGTCACGCCCACCCGCATCGCTCTTCCGGGAGATCCTATCACCTACACCATCGCTTTTTCCAACACCGGATCGCCAGCGGTCGACGTGACCATCACCGACTCGCTCCCGATCAGCGTCAGCGTCGCAGCCGACGGCGTGATCAGCAGCGGGGTGGAGCTCTCCCGCGTCACCGGCACGCGCTACGTGTGGGAGATACCGGAGCTGGACTTCGGCGAGGGCGGCGTGATCACTATCACGGGTAACTTCACCGCTGCGGGCGCCGGTGGATACACACTCACCAACGAGGCTCTCATCGGGACCACCGTGGTGGATGGAGATGGAGGCAATAATAGCAGCGCTGTGGGAACGGCCATTAACGCCGCGCCTATCGCGGACGCCGGTTTCAAGCTGCCGATCTCCGTCGGCGAGTCGACTACTTTGGATAGTACCAAGGATGGCAACGGCGATGGCAAGGGAACCTATGATCCTGATGACGATCTGCCGTTGACCTACAAGTGGGCTCAGACCGGAGGGCCGTCGGTTAGTTTCAATTCCGCGCTGAGCATCACGAGCTTCACCGCGCCCAGCGATCCGACGGTGCTCACCTTTACCCTCACCGTCACCGACGCGCTGGGGCGCTCTTCTTTGACTCCAGGCATGGTAGTCGTTGAAGTGGAAGATGTTGACGTTTCGGGACTTTCAGCTGTCAATAGCAGTCCCAGCGTTTTGAGACAAATGACCGATTTCACTGCGACGATTGAGGCGGGCAGCAGTGTGGAATATGAATGGCGCTTTGGCGATGGCGAAACCAGCTCTGGTGAGCAGGTCGGCACTTATGTAAACGTCGCCGAGCACACCTACGCCCGCGACCGTATCTATGGGCTGCGGTTCGTAACTTACACCGCCGCCGTCACCGCCAGCAACAGCGAGAACTATCAGACCGCTTCGATGCCGGTCACCATCACCAACGCGCCGCCGGTCGCGAACGCCGGAGGTTCAAAAAACGCCATCTTCCACAGTGAAGTCACGCTGGATGGCAGCGCCAGTTATGACCCTGACCGTCCCTATCACGACATCGTCGCGCGTCATTGGGAGCAGGTCGGCGGCATCACGATCACGTTGAGCAGTCAGGATGCCGTGTCGCCCACCTTCACCGCGCCGCGACCGCTCACCTTGCCCTCCGTCCTCACCTTCACCCTCACCGTCACCGACTACGGCGGGCTGGTCGACACCGACGTCTCGAACGTCACCATCGTGGCGCCGATCGGGGGTTATACGGAGCGCGCGTTCGGGCCGTTGTATCTGGGACCAACGTTGCGTTTGTGGATTGCACTGCTCGTGGCGGTTGGTGTGGGGGGAGTTTTTGCAGCAGGGGTGTTGAGGAAACGGTAGCAGAGGGGAGAGCCATCAATAGCTTTGTCATCTGCTGGGTATCATCGGCCCATTGCTTTTCGCAGCGACTGCGGCAAGAGAGGGGCCAGCAACGCCCACTCCTCCGCGTTGAGGGCACGCAAGAGTATCAGCGCCGCTCCATAGACGATGAGGCATGCTACTAGCGCCAACGGGCGGCTGATGGGTGTCAGCATCAGCGCCGTCGCGCCCATCGCCAACCCGGCCAGCGCGGGGCGGCCCACCGCTCGCCCCCAGGCCCCGGCGCTGATTTGAATATGACGCCCTAGCTCGAAGTGAAAGAGCAGCGCCAGCAGCAACTCCCCGGCGATGATGATCCAGGCCGATCCCACGTAGCTGAAGCGCCCCACGAAGATCAGGTTGGCCGCCACCGTGAATAGCACGCGCGACCCAGAGGCGATCAGCACGTAGCGCTGGCGTTCGAGCGCGATCAGCACGTAGTTGGTCAAGCTGTTGAGCCAGCCGAAGAGAATCGACCAGATCAGCAGCCGCAGCACGATGGCGCCGTGAGGCAGGTAGCTCGCGCCGCTGAGCAAGCCTACCAGCGGCCCTGCTAACAGGGTTACTATCAAGGCTACCGGCAGCGCGGTGATGATCAGCAGCTTGACGGAGAGCCGGTAGGAGCGTCGCAGCCCGGCGCGATCCTCGGCGGCCTGGCGTGACATGACGGGGAAGACGGCGAAGGTGAAAAAGGCGGGTATGATGTTGAACGCATCCAGCCACTTGCGGGCGGCGTCATACCAACCGACCACCGCGTCGCCTTGTAGGTTTTGCAATAGCAGCACGTTGAGGCCGGGGAAGAGCGCTTGCAGGAGCAGGGAGAGCATCAAGGGCCAGCTTTCGATCAGCATGGCCCGCTGTGCGTCCCACCGCAAGCGATTCGGCGCCGGTGACAGAGCGCCCCAGATCGACCGCCGCGCCAAGAGCGCCAGCACCGTCATCGTCACGGCGTTGGTCAGGATGGATGCGCCCGCCAGGCCGACGATGCCCAGTCCACTCACCAGGGCCAGCACACCCAGCGTCACCTTGACGATGGTGGTGACGGTCTGGATGGCGGCGGGCACTTCGTGTTTCTCGTAGGCGCGGAAGAGAGCGGTCAGTCCATTGGACAGCGTCCCCGGCAGCAGCCCCGCGTAGAGCAATCCCACCGCCCACACTGTCTCTCGTGCCAGCGGCGCTGTGACCAGCGCTTGCCAGCCGGCCAGGAATCCGATCAGCACCGGTGTCGCGCCCGCCAGGAGCAGCAGCCGCAGCACCGTGGTGTTGACGAATACGGCTCGTGTGCGTTCCCGGTCACGGGCCACCTCGCGCATGAGGTACATGTCCAGCCCGAAATTGGTGATGATGTCGAACCAGAGGAAGATGCTGATCGCCGTGGCGTAGCGCCCGGTGCCCACCGGCCCCAGGATGCGGGCCATCAGCGCGGCGAAGGCCATATCGATGGCGCGGTTGAAGAGGCTGAGGACGATGGGAGCCAGTGAATTCTTCGCTACCCGCCGGACTGCGCTGGCGCGGTCTCCATCCGTCTCCTCACGGTAGAAGAAACGCCAGAAGTAGATGCCTATCAGGAAGAGCAGCGTCATCCCGGCGATGAAGCTGATGAAGGCGCCGATCTTGACGCTGTCGGGGCTGTACTTGAAGCGCACGGTCCACGCGCCGGGCTCCTCCAGCAGCACGCCCCGGAAGTTGCCATTCACGCGCTCGATCTCGACCTGGCGCTCGCTGTCGTCGTCGGTTCCGCGCGGGCGCACGAAGGCCTTCCAGCCCGGAAAGTATGAATCGGCCAGCACGAGCCAACTGGGTTCGGATATATCGGCGTCGATGAAGACCTCGTTGATGGTGTAGCCGGTGATGGTTTCAGGTTTTGGGTTTTGGGTTTCGGGTTGGCTGTTTTCCTGCTCCCTGCTCCTTGCCTTCAGTATCACGAAGTTGCGCGGATCGTGATCCTGCACGGCGGCGGCGAAGTCATCGGTTACCAGCGTCGCCGAACTTGGCAGCGTGAAGGCGCGGGGCAGGGCGCCCAGGTTCTCGTAGATGCGTACCGCTTGATCTTGGTGGACGAGTTCATATTTGGGGTTGGGTATCTCCACCTCGGTGATGATGTATTTGACATTGAGCAGATCGGTGAGCGGGCTGTCAAGGCTCGACCATTCGCGGAAAGAGGCGATGCGGTTGTACTGGAGCTCATTTTGCGGCTCGATCAGTTCCATGTAGGCCGCGTATTGGTGGGAGAAGAGCGAATCATATCCGGCCACGCACTCCATATCATAGAACTGACCCGTGTTGGCCTTCATCGTCCTGGTGGTGCCCGGCGGCGTAAAGGTGGCATAGCGCCATCGTGAATCGTCCTGCTTCAGGAATTCGACCGCCGGGGGAGTGTACTCCAGCAGCGCCGGATCGACGGTCGGGTGGAAGCCCGCGCCGAAGAGGACGAGATCGACCACCAGCAAGA
>CAZDYW010000256.1:0-4457 GCA_964509655.1 uncultured Anaerolineales bacterium | reverse complement strand
GTATTTTGATGATACACGGGCAATTACGTAGGGGCGGGGCTCCGTACCCGCCCTGTTAGCAGAAGAGAAGCCCATTTCTTGATGACGATTTCTTGATAAAAAATATGAACGAAACAAACGAAAATCTGTACAATCACATCACCGATGACCTGGACGCGATGATGAGCGTCCTGCCGGAGGACATTCGCTCCGCCGTGCGACGCATTGACCGGCGGGATGAGTTGCTGGAAGTGATCCTGGACCTGGGCCGGGTGCCTACCGCCCGTTATACCGACCGAGAGATCGTGCTACGGAAGGCCGAGGTCACCCGCCCGGAGATCCAATATGTGGTGGAGCGCGTCGGCGAGTTCGACGCCGACAACCGCGCGGGAATCGCCCGCACGCTCCACCGCATCGCGGCCATCCGCAACCGCAAGGGGGACGTCGTCGGGCTGACCTGCCGCGTGGGCCGCGCTGTTTATGGCACTATCTCCATCATCCAGGACATCGTCGAGAGCAGCAAGAGCATCCTCCTGCTGGGACGCCCCGGTGTGGGCAAGACAACGATGTTGCGCGAGGCGGCTCGCGTGCTGGCGGAGAAGAAGCGCGTCGTTATCGTCGATACCTCCAACGAGATCGGCGGCGACGGCGACATCCCCCATCCGGCCGTCGGACGCGCCCGCCGCATGCAGGTCGAGATGCCCTCCCTCCAGCACGAGGTGATGATCGAGGCAGTGGAGAACCACAACCCCGAAGTGATCATCATCGACGAGATTGGGCGCGAGCTGGAGGCACTGGCCGCGCGTACCATCGCCGAGCGCGGCGTGCAGCTCATCGCCACCGCCCACGGCAACACACTGGACAACTTGCTGCTCAACCCCACGCTCTCCGATCTGGTGGGCGGGGTGGAAAGCGTGACCCTCTCCGATGAGGAGGCGCGTCGCCGCAAGACCCAGAAGACCATCCTGGAGCGGCGCTCCCCGCCGACCTTCAGTGTGCTGATCGAGATTCAGGATCGGCAACAACTCCTGGTCCATCACAGCGTGGCGGAGTCGGTGGACGCACTGCTCCGGAACCGACAGCCGTCGAAGGTGGAGCTGCGCTATCGGGACACCGAGGGGGAGATACACACCGAGAAAGCGGCACCCGCTTCCATGGCGGAGCGAGATAAGATTACCCGCCAGACTGCCCCATCGCCACGGGCACCATCCGCGCCCGCGCAGCTACGGGATAGGGAGCCGGTGCGCATCTTCCCCTACGGCATCGCGCGGAATCGACTGGAGCAAGCGGCCCAAAGAATGCATGCGCCCATCCAGTTGATGAAGGACCTGAGCCAAGCCAATCTTATGATCACCACTAAGCGCTTCTATCGCAAGCGCCCGCGAGTGATTGAGGACGCGGAGCGGCGCGAATTGCCCATCTACGTCCTACGCGCCAACACTATCTCGCAGATGGAGGCTTGCCTGCGCGACATCTTCGACCTGGATAGCCGGAACGAGGAATCGCTACATCGAGCGTTGCAAGAGGCGGAGCGGGCCATCCAATCGGTGCTGAGGGGAGTCGAGGAGGTAGAGCTTTCCCCCCAGAATTCCTACGTCCGCCGCCGACAGCACGAGTTGGCCCGTGACGCGGAACTGGCATCGAAGTCATACGGCCAGGAGCCCCAGCGGCGGGTGCATATTTACCGCGAGTGAGGAGATAAAAACGGCCCAAAGTCGCGGAGTATGAACGAACTTATGATGGTCAAGATTATGCTACTTTCTCGCGGCGGATACAGTTAGATGAAGACTATTATGATCAAGTACGCCAAGCAAACCCGTTGTGGGAACAAGATATGCTGGTGTGGGAATACTGGGACCAGGAGGTCCAAGAGTGGACAGACAAGCTAAGCAACATCACAAGCTCATCCCTCACCGCCACGTAGCCAATCGAGTGGAACTGACAAGCGAGATGACCTTCGCTGACTTTGTAGCCATTGTCACAGCCGAGGATAAAGCGTGAGCAAGTTCATCACCCTCGAAGGCCCCGACGGAAGCGGCAAGACCACGCAAGCCCATCTGCTGGTCGAGTGGCTGCGCGAGTTGGACTACGAGGTAGTGCTGACCCGCGAGCCCGGCGGCACTGAAATCGGCGATCAAATCCGCGCCGTGCTCCACGATCCGCAAAATACCGCGATGGACGCCCGCGCTGAGATTCTGCTCTACTCAGCATCACGCGCACAGCACGCGGCCCAACTGATCCGCCCTGCCTTGGCCGCCGGTCGTGTGGTGATCAGCGATCGCTACGCCGACAGCACGCTGGCCTACCAGGGATACGGGCGCGGGCTCGACCTGGACGAACTGCGGGCGATCACGACCTTCGCCACCAGGGGCTTGCTTCCAGATCTGACACTTTATTTCGATATTGTACCGAGGGAGGGATTACAGCGTCGGTTGCTCAGCGGGGAGGAATGGAATCGTATGGACGCCGAGGAACTGGCGTTCCATCGGCGCGTGCGGGCCGGCTATCTGAAATTGGTCTCCCAGGAGCCAGGGCGATGGGTGGTGATAAACGCCGCCCTTCCTATGGAGGAGGTGCAGGCCGAGGTCAAGGCAGCAGTGAAGGCCAGACTATAATGCTTCACGTTTAACGTTTAACGTTTTACGCTTCACACTTCTCACATCATCCCTTCATCGAACCCGCCGCCGCCCTCGCCCATCAGATCCGGCATCGACTTCTCGATTTCCTCTGGGTCTTCGCCAGATTCAAGCCTTCCCACTACCTCATCAAACTCCGGCCCCAGATCCTCTCCCATCTCGTCGCTCATCTTGCGCATCCATTTGCCCAGACTCTTGGGGTCGGTCTCGTCGAAATCGGGCAGATTGCTGGGATCGGCCAAATCTTCAAGGCGGCTCTCATCGGAGCGAACGAGACGCACACGTGACATCAAGCGGGTCAGGTTTTCGCCCCCACAACGGGGACAGACGGGCGTTCCCCCCTCAGCCTCAGAAAACGTGCGCCAGAAAACGGAAACCCGCTTTTTACAATCGTGACAATAGTATTCGTGAATTGGCATATTAACCTCCAAGTGTTAGCATGTTGGTACATTGGTAAATTGGGAATCGGCATACCGGATACCAATTTACCAGTATACCAATTTACCTTTATCTCGCAAGTAGGAGTATCCGTGGATAATCACAACCTCTATGACTTCGAGACGCAGCCGTTGCTGATCGTGATTTCTGGGCCGGCCGGGGTGGGAAAGGATAGCGTGGTGCAGCGCCTCAAGAAGCGCGGCTGCCCGTTCCACTTTGTCGTCACCGCCACCGACCGGGACCCGCGCCCCGGCGAGACGCATGGTGTGGATTATTTCTTCCTCTCCACCGAGGAGTTCGAGCGTATGATCGAGCAGGATGAACTGCTGGAGCACGCTGTTGTCTACGATCAATACAAGGGCATCCCCAAGCAGCAGGTGCGGGAAGCGATGGCCTCTGGCAAAGATGTCGTGATGCGCGTGGATGTGCAGGGCGCAGCGACTGTCCGCCGGATAGTGCCGGAAGCGGTGCTGATCTTCCTCAGCCCTTCCTCCGAGAAGGAACTGAGACGCCGCCTACGAGGGCGGGGAAGCGACTCCCCCGCTCAAATCAAGAAACGCCTTGAGACCGTCCGCCAGGAGATGGAGCAACTATCGGAGTTCGACTACGTGGTG
Source organism: uncultured Anaerolineales bacterium (assembly GCA_964509655.1). Taxonomy (GTDB): domain Bacteria; phylum Chloroflexota; class Anaerolineae; order B4-G1; family B4-G1; genus CAZANJ01. Next base: position 790 of record CAZDYW010000256.1, on the reverse strand, counting down.
ATCAATTCAGACGGGGAACTGGACAAGGCGGTGGACGACGTGCTCGCCATCATCCAGGCCGAGCATTGCCGCACCAAACAGCGCCAGGTCCATTTGTAACAACGTAGGGGCGGGCCTTGTGCCCGCCCAGATTCTTGCCCCCGAATCCCCCCAAGACCCACACTTGCCACAACACATATGCCAACGGATTCCGAGCCTAAAGCTCTGCCATAGCCTGTTCCAGGCGCAACATCCGCCCCCGTGCTTTTGCGCTCGCGGCGACGGGGGCCGGTAACTGCTCGGTCAGTCTTTCCAGAAGCTGCGTCGCTTTGTCTCGCACCTCATCGATGGTGGCCGGATGATGGGCCGTCATCGTCAGCCAAGCCACTGCCCGCTCGATTTCGCCCTGCCGGGCCAGCAGCCTCGCCAACCCGGTCAGGGCCTCCAGCGCGACCGGCGTGGCTTGCACTTCCAGCGCGATCAGCAAAGCCTCGGAGAAATACTCCTGCGCCTCTGAATTTTCTTCGAGGTCGAGGGCCACGTCGCCCAGATTGTTGAGCACGTAGGCAATCCCGTGGCGGTCGCCGATCTCGCGGCGGATGGCTAAACATTCGCGGTAATGGCGGCGTGCCTCGGCGTGTTGCCCCTGTTCCCATGCGATGTACCCCAGGTTGATCAGCCCAAGCGCCACACCACGCTGGGAGCCTACATCCTGCGCCAAGTCAAGGCTTTCCTGGTAACATGCCTGAGCCTCAGCCACACGCCCCAGGCGGTGCAGCGTGATGCCCAGATTATTGAGCGTAGGTGCCAG
>CAZDYW010000255.1:0-4459 GCA_964509655.1 uncultured Anaerolineales bacterium | reverse complement strand
ATTTGGCAATCCGGCGGAAGCGGCGCAAGTAGGTTATTTATTTCCAAATCCCAAGCCAGCGAATTTGTAGACAGGGAGAAAGTGATGCTGATCAGGCAAGCGCAGAAACGGGAAGATAGCTGCGAAGTTCTCGTCGTCGGGGCGGGGTTAGTGGGCGCGGCGATAGCGGCAGAGCTGACACAGGAAGGAATCGACACGGCAATTTTGGAGGCCCAGAATATAGCTGGGGGCGCGACTGGCTCCAGCGCCGGGATGGTGCTTACCGGACAAGCAGGGCTTTACAACCAAGCTGTCTTCACCTACGGACGTCAGCGAGCTCAAGACATATGGGCCCTCACTGTTGAGGGCCGTAAACTCTTGGTCGAAGCCGCCGACCGGCTGAAAGTCCAGATCGAAGACACCGGCAGCATCACACTGGCAGAGGACAAATCCGACGTCGAAGCACTTCAAGAATCGGCGGAGCTATTACAAGAGGATGGATTTGATGTCTCCTTCGAGCGCGGCGATCCATTGGGACGCGGCTTCGAGGCTGCTCTGCGCTTCCCAGGGGACGTGACCGTGAACGCCGCTACCCTGACGCGGGCAATCTTGACTGCCAACGATGTGATCGTCCACGAGGGAAACGAAGTATACAATTTAGAGCAAGATGGAGAACTTGTGCGCGTGTGGGCAAAGGGACGCACCGTGCTTTCTAGCGCGGTTGTGTTGGCAGTCGACGGATATGCCCCGCTGATCCACGGTCACTTCGTGGACAAAGTCACGCCCCTGCGCAACCTCCTCTTCACCAGCCAAGCTCTGAACGAGACTGTGTTGGAGCAGCCTTGTAGCATCGATCACGGGCACACTTACTGCCGCCAGCTTTCCGACCGCCGCTTATTGTTGGGAACTTGGGGGGCAAGAAATACTTCGGGCCAATCTGAGCTGATTGACCCTCTGGAGGAACAGCTTTCAGGCTTCGTCAAGCGCCACTTCCCCGAAGTTGATCTGCGTCAAGCCGACAGGCGGTCGAGGATTATGGGGGGCACCGACGACGGCCTGCCGCTTTTAGGCACACTGCCCGATCTGCCACAGGCCTACTTCGCGGTGGGATTTGGAGGCTGGGGGCTAGCCTGGTCTTTCGTGGCCGCCGACCGGCTAGTGAATGGGATACTACATGACACCGAATTACAAATTGTGGATCGCGAATGATGATAAGCCGATTATGCACAATTTATCATCCATCAAATGAGTGAGCGCCAAGTCATAGTAGTCGGAGCTGGCGCTGCCGGTCTGATGGCTGCTGGACAGGCCGCCTTGATGGGGGCCGAGGTCTTGCTCCTAGAAAAGACGGATCGCCCCGCTCGCAAGCTACGCATCACGGGCAAAGGGCGTTGCAACTTGACCACCGCTGACCCGCTGAAGGAAGCTCTCAAGCATTTCGAGCCTAACGGCTATTTTCTGCGCCCGGCCTTTTACCGCTTCTACAACGATGATCTGCGCAACTTCTTCGAGAAACTCGGCGTCCACACCGAGGTCCAGCGCGGGGGGCGCGTCTTCCCAGTCAGCGAACGAGCCAAACACGTAGTCGAAGCGCTGGTGGGCTGGATCGACGCTCAGGGCGTGACGCTGCGCACGAAGTCACCGGTGAAACGGCTGCTCGTTGAGGGCGGACGTGTCACTGGGGTGCTCACCCGCGACGGGAGAATCTATCACAGCGACTCCGTGATCATCGCCACCGGTGGCGCGTCCTACCCCACCACAGGCTCGACCGGCGACGGCTATCGACTGGCAAAGGCAGTGGGACACACCATCATCCCCATTCGCCCGGCGCTTGTGCCGCTGGAAACAGACGGTGACATAGCGCCCCGGCTACAAGGCTTGAGCCTGCGCAACGTCAACGTCTCAGTCTGGTTAGACGGGGGCAAGGAGAGCGAGGCTTTTGGCGAGATGCTCTTCACTCACTTTGGCGTCTCCGGGCCTATCATCCTCACCCTGAGTCGGCGGGTCGTGGATGCGCTGCGAGCGGGCCAGCGCGTATTCATCTCCATCGATCTCAAGCCCGCGCTCGATCACCCTACGCTGGATGCCCGCTTGTTGAGCGAGATTGACGCACACCCCAAGCGCCACTTCCAGAATCTACTCAAAGAACTGCTGCCCAGCAAGCTGGTCCCCGTCTGCGCCTATCTGACCGACATTGAGGCGCACAAACGCGCCCATCAGATCACAGCCGAAGAGAGAAAGCGGCTGCGGGTTTGGCTAAAGGATTTCCGGCTGGAGGTGAGGCGTCATCGGCCCATCAAGGAAGCGATCATCACCGCTGGCGGAGTGAGCACCGCCGAGATCGATCCGCACACGATGAAGTCCCGTATAGTTGAGGGGCTTTATCTCGCCGGAGAGGTGTTGGATTTTGACGCCGACACCGGCGGCTATAATCTACAGGCGGCCTTTTCCACCGGATGGGTCGCGGGGCGATCGGCGGCCGGCTAGCACACGACAGCATAAATCCTCGGCTGAACTCCGTTCAGCCATCAGCGCCCGAACTCGCTGGCCAACTGGGCCGCGCTCAAGTGGATCATCGTGGGGCGGCCATGCGGACAGGTGCGTGGACTATTGCACTCTTCCAGTGCCCGGATCAATTCCTCCATCTCCGTGCGATCCAGCTTTTGGCCGGCCTTGACCGCCGCTCGCTTGCAAACTCGCCGCGCCACGGCCTCCTCGATCGGGAATGCCAGCGGATCGTCGCCCGCCAGCAGCGCCGCGGTCACATCCTCCAGTATCTGCTGAGGCTCCGTTTCCGCCACGATGGCTGGCAGCGCCCGCACCAACATCGTCGAGCCGCCGAAAGTCTCCACCTGAAAACCCAGGCTGTTCAATATCCCCAGATGCTCCTCCAGCAAGTCAGCCGCCTCGGGCGCTAAATCCACCGGCTCCGGCTCCAGCAATGCCTGGGAAGGGACGCCCGATTGCTCGCGCTCCGCCAGCAACTGCTCAAACAGCACCCGCTCATGGGCCGCATGCTGATCAAGGAGATAGATCCCCCCCGGCCCCTCGGCCACGATGTAAGTCACGCCCACCTGTCCAACCACCCGCAAGGGCGGCAGAGAATCCTCTTCATCCACCGCCCCGGTTTCCCCTTCAAGGCGCAGCTGTCCATCGTCGAGCCCTTGAGCCTGCAACCCGGCCAGTCGTCGCCGCCTCTCCCACTTGGACGATTCGGCGCTATTCCAAGTCTGATGGTCAGATTTGGACACTTGTGCAGCTACCTGGGGCACCGGTGCAAGCTCCAGCAGCGTGCGCCGCACCCTCTTCTGTACCGCTCGAAAGACTGCATCTCCATCACGGAAGCGCACCTCTGCCTTGGCGGGATGGACGTTCACATCCACCTCGTCTGTGGGTAACTCGACCATCACCACCGCAACCGGATAGCGTCCGCTGGGCAGAAGCGTGTGGTAAGCCTGGGCCACGGCGTAGGTCAAGCTGGCATCTTGCACCCAGCGCCCGTTGACGAAGAGGGTTATATAGGATCGATTCGCCCGATGGAGCGAGGGCGGGCCAACGAAGCCGCTGACCTTGATCTCCGATCTGCCCGAGGACTCTGGATCGTCGGTCATAATCTCCAGCGCGGAGGCCCCGATGTCGAGCCCGTAGACAGAGACCAGCACATCCCGCAGCTTCCCACTGCCCGTGGATTGGAAGGATTCACGTCCGTTGTGGCTGAGCTTGAAGCGGATCTCCGGGTAGGCCATCGCGTAGCGGGTGAGCCACTGATCGATGTGGCGGCGTTCCGTGCGGTCGGTGCGCAGAAACTTGCGGCGGGCGGGGACATTGTAGAATAGCTGCTCGACCGTCACCGCCGTCCCGGACGGGCGCCCACTCTCCTTGCGGGTTATGACGCGCCCACCTTCCAGGCGCAACAGCGTGCCCATCCTCTCACCGCTCGCCCGCGTGGCGAAGGTCATATGGCTGACGGCGGCGATGGAGGCCAGCGCCTCGCCGCGAAAGCCCAATGTGGTGATGCGCTCCAGATCGTCCGCCGTGATCAGCTTGCTGGTCGAATGGCGCCGAAAGGCCATCTCGACCTCGTCTGAAGGCACGCCGCAGCCGTCGTCGATCACGCGGATGAAGTTCTTGCCGCCACTGCGTGCTTCCACGCTGATATTGCGGGCATCGGCGTCAATGGCATTTTCGACCAGTTCCTTGACCACGGAAGCCGGGCGCTCCACCACCTCGCCAGCGGCGATCTGGGATGCGACTTTTTCAGATAAAATGCGAATGGGCATGATTTCCTCCGGCCATTCATTTTATCACACAACACAGGGCGGGACAATGCACAATGCAGGGAAGGAAGCCCAGAGGCTGTTTCAAAAAAACAAAAAGCCCCACCCTTTAGGTGGAGCTTCACTAAGGTGGCGACGGCGTGATTTGAACACGCGACCAAGGGCTTATGAGTCCCCTGCTCTACCACTGAGCTACGTCGCCA
>CAZDYW010000254.1:0-4496 GCA_964509655.1 uncultured Anaerolineales bacterium | reverse complement strand
GGTACATCGATGCTGGAAATTGCCCCGGCTGTTTGAGGAATATGACGCCGGTGGAGTTCATTTGCAACAAGAGCGAGTGAGGGTGTGATGGCAAGCGATGTTAATGGTGCACTAATTGACCTGCGGGACGTGGTCAAAGCCTACGAGACCGGCGCAGGTAAACTGACCGTCCTCAAGGATATCTCCTTGCAGGTTCAGCCCGGCGAGTTCGTCAGCGTCATCGGGCCGTCGGGGTCGGGGAAATCGACTCTGCTGAACATGATCACGGGCATCGACCGGCCGACCAGCGGCGAGGTGCTCGTCGGCGGCAAGGCCGTTCACGCCCTGAGCGAGAACCAGTTGGCCCGCTGGCGTGGGCGGCACGTCGGCGTGGTCTTCCAGTTCTTCCAACTGCTGCCCACGCTGACCATCTTGGAGAACGTTATGCTGCCGATGGATTTCTGCAAAGTTTATCGGCGGCGTGAGCGCAAAGAGCAAGCCCTAAACTGGCTGGATCGGATGGGCATCGCCGACCATGCGCAAAAGCTGCCGAACGCCCTCAGCGGCGGCGAGCAGCAACGAGCCGCGGTCGCCCGGGCGCTGGCGAATGATCCCCCGCTGGTTGTGGCCGACGAGCCGACGGGTAACCTGGACACGGTGACAGCGGCCGAGCTTTTCGAGCTGTTCGACGCGCTGGTGGCCGAGGGCAAAACGCTGGTAGTGGTAACGCATGACAGAACCCTGAGCGAGCGATCGGAGCGCGTGATCCACCTCCTCGACGGGCGCATCCACCGGGACCAGTTGAATGGGAAGGTGAGCAGATGAGCATCATCTGGCGCAAGATCTGGCGCGACCTGTGGCACAATAAGTTCCGCACCTTTCTGATCGTGCTCTCCACCGCTGTCGGTGTGTTCTCCCTGGGCTTCGTCTACGGCACCTCGGACTTGATGCAGGCCAAGATGACGGAGAGCCACGAGGCCAGCCTCTTCCCGCACATCGTGTTTTACACCGGCATCTTCGACCGCGAGGCGGTTGACGTGATCCTGCGCGAGGAGGGCGTCGTCGACGCGGAGGGCCAGCGCGTCGCTAACTTCCGCTGGAAGCTTGAGGGCGAGACCGATTGGCGCGATGGCATCCTCTACACCCGCGACGACTATGAGGCGCAGCGCATGGACCTGTTTGAACTGCTGAACGGTCGTTGGCCGGACGGACGAGAGCTGGCGGTGGAGCGACTGGGCTCGCGCCATTTTGGCGTCCCCCTGGGCACAACCATCCTGATCGAGTTTGGGCGCACCGAGCGGAGCTTGCCCATCGTGGGCGTCGCGCGGCAAAGCCAGGTTCAGCCCCCGCAGTGGGGCGGCGACGCGGTTTTCTACGCCTCAATGGAGACCTTCGCCTGGCTGACCGACCAGGGGCGCGGATTCAACCGGCTCAACGTGCGGCTGGCCTCGTTCAGCGAGGAGGAGGCGGAGCAGACCGCCCAGCGGATCGAGGAGCGGCTGGAGCGCATGAACATCGGCGTGGGCGGTTACCAGCTCTACGACCCGGACGTCCATTGGCTCCAGGAGACGATAGACTCGATTCTGATCATCCTGAAGGTGCTGGGCGCCCTCTCGCTGGCCCTGAGCGGCTTCCTGATCGTCAATATGATGAACGCCACCGTGGCCCAGCAGGTTTGGCAGATCGGCGTGATGAAAGTGGTCGGCGCGACGCGCGGGAGGGTTATGCAGCTCTATCTGGTAATGGCGGCCTGCTACGGTATGCTGGCCCTGGCGCTGGCCGTCCTGCCGGGCGCCGTGGCCTCACACCTGCTGGCAGGCTGGCTCTTGAACTTGATGAACGTCGTTGACAACAGCTTCCGCATCATGCCACTGGCGGTGGCGATCCAGGTCGGCGTGGGGCTGGTCGTGCCCCTCCTGGCGGCGCTGATCCCCGTGATCGGCGGGGCGCGCATCACGCCCCACCAGGCGATCAGCAACTATGGCCTGGGGGGTAGCTTCGGCCGCGGCTGGCTCGACCGCCTGATCACCCGCGTGCGTCGCCTGCCGCGCCCGCTGGCCCTCAGCCTGCGCAACACATTCCGGCGCAAGGCGCGTATCACCCTGACGCTGCTCACGCTGGTGCTGGGCGGCGCTATGTTCATCATCGTCCTGAGCGTAGGAACCTCGATGAGCAACACGGTCGAGGTGCTGATCAACGATTTCGGGTTCGATGTCCTGGTAGTGTTCGACCGTCCGCATCGCGCCGCGCGTCTGATGGAGGCGACAAACAGTGTGGAGGGCGTGGCCCGCGCCGAGGTGTGGGACGTGCGCCTGGGAACCGTCGAAATGGAGAACGGCGAGGAGATTCAGGGTCAGCTCTGGGGCGTGCCGGATAATTCCCAGATGTTCAACCCGCGCATCGTCAGTGGTCGCGCCCTGCTCCCCGACGATGGGCGTGCGATCCTGCTCAACAGCAAGATCGCCAGCGATCACGACATCAAAGTCGGGGAGACGGTGACCTTGACCGTCGCCGAGGAGGAGCTGACCTGGACGGTGGTGGGCCTGATCCTCAACGTCAACAACTTGCAGCGGGACAACTTCGTGCCCTTCGACACGCTGGCAAAGGAGATCGGCAACGCCAACCGCGGCGCCTTCGTGATGATGAGCACGGAGGCGCACGACTTCGAGACGCACGAGCGGATCATCCGCGATCTGCGAGCCGTCTGCGAGGCGCAACGCCTCAAACCGGTCTTCTTCCAGAGCGGCGGCGAGCTGCGGCAGCAGACCAAGGCGCAGTTCGATATGATCGTCTACCTGATGCTGGCGATGGCGATCCTCGCGGCCATCGTGGGGGCCGTGGGCTTGATGACGACGATGTCGATCAACGTGGTCGAGCGCGGGCGGGAGATCGGCGTGATGCGTGCCATCGGCGCCACGTCAGGCTCGATTCTGGGCATCTTCATCGTCGAAGGGGTGCTGGTGGGCGTGCTGAGCTGGCTGCTGGCCGTGCCCCTGAGCTACCCCGGAGCGCGCATTTTCAGCGGCGTCATCGGCAACACGCTGCTGGAGCTGCCGCTCGATTTTGCTTATTCGGTGGGCGGCGTCTTGCTGTGGCTGATCGCCGTGGTGGTGCTCTCGGCGCTGGCGAGCTTGTGGCCCGCGCTGCGGGCGACGCAGGTCAGCGTGCGTGAAGCGCTGGCATACGAATGATGAATGACAAACAACGTAGGGGCAATCCCTTGTGGTTGCCCACTCTCGTGGTTGCCCAACAAGCAGGAGCTCGGATATGAAAAAATGGATGATTTTGCTGATAAGCGCGTTGATCCTGGTCGGCTGTAACGGCGAGGCGACGGAAACAGTGCCAGCCGAGGACGTGCCACCGGTGACCGGGAGCGAGAACGTCGTCGTCGCCGAAGCGCTCGTCGAACCGGCCCGCTGGGTTGAGCTGCACACTCCATCTGACGGTGGAAAGATTGTCGAGGTCGCGGTAGAAGCGGGGGATTCTGTATCCGCAGGCGAGCTGCTCCTGCTGATCGATACCGGTGACGCGGAGCTAGCCGTAGCTCAAGCCGAGGCTGCTTTGGCCCAGGCCGAGGCTGAATTGGCGCGGGTGAAGGCGGGCGCTCGGCCCGAGGAGATCGCCGTGAGCGAGGCGCGATTAGCAGCCGCCCAATCCGCTGTGGCCGAGGCCGAGGCTCAGCGCGATAGGCTCAGCAGCGGGGAAACGAGGGCCGACATTGCCACAGCTCAAGCAGCGCTGGCGGCGGCCCAAGCGGAGGAAAAGAGCGCTTTCTATCTGCACGAGCGAACGATGGATTGTTTCACCTTCAAGCGCGGCGACAAAGAACGCACCATCTGCCCGGCCCTGGGGCGACCAGAGGAGTACGCCCGCTACGCCTGGCACACTTCCCAAGACAACCTGAGCGCGGCGCAGGCGCAGTTAGAGGCCGCGCATAATCAAGCCGGGGCTCGCGTCCGGGACGCCAGCGCTGGGGTATCTGCGGCCCAGGCTCAGGAGAGAGCCTTACAGTCTGACCTTGAGCTGCAAAGGGCGGGGAGCTTGCCGGGGGAAATCGCCGCCGCCGAAGCGCTCGTGGGCAAGGCCGAGGCGTCGCTGGAGGAGGCGCAGGCCGCGCTGGCGAGCCTGTCCATCCGCGCCCCCTTCGACGCCAGCGTGGTTGAGGTCACGGTCAAGGTGGGAGATACAGCCGCGCCCGGTCAGGTGCTGGTCGTGCTGGCTACGCTGGATCAAATGCGCGTGCGAACCGATGATCTGACGGAGCTGGACGTGGTGAAAGTGGCCGTCGGTCAGCCGGTAAGCGTCACCTTGGACGCGCTGCCTGACACGCTGCTTGAGGGGCGGGTCACGCGCATCGGCGCACAGTCGGAGGATTACCGAGGCGATGTCACTTACCCCGTCTTCATCGAGCTGCCGCAGCGCGTTCAAGAGGAGAGAAAAGGCCACATCCGTTGGGGGATGACGGCCTCAGTCGAGATCGACGTGAAGTAAAACGTAAAACGTGAAACGTAAAACGT
>CAZDYW010000253.1:0-4507 GCA_964509655.1 uncultured Anaerolineales bacterium | reverse complement strand
ATGTTGACGAGTTGAACATTAACGATTATAATGTAGCTTAGCTTACGGGCGGTTAGCTCAGTTGGTCAGAGCGCTTCTCTTACACGGAAGAGGCCATAGGTTCGAGTCCTATACCGCCCACTCGACCGTAAGTTTTTCTCAGAAACCAACATCGATGAACATCCACAAGTTGCTGAAGAAACACTAGGAACGGCGAAATCTTCTGTAGAGCAAACTTCTTCTGGAAATCCCCAAGCTGTTGAAATAACTCAAACAAACACAAAAGGAGCACAAATAATGAAAGTAGATTCCGAAGCACGTTACACTGAAAGTCACGAATGGGCACGCTGGGACGGCAAAGAAATCGTCTGCGGTATCAGCGATCATGCACAAGATACCCTCTCCGATGTCGTCTACGTGGAGCTGCCAGAGGTAGGCGATGTCTTCGACGCAGATGAGCCATTCGGCGTCGTCGAGTCGGTCAAGGCCGCGTCTGATCTTTACACCCCGATGGGCGGAGAAGTTATCGCCGTCAACGAGGGGATTGAGGACACACCGGAACTGGTCAATTCAGACCCTTATGGCGAAGGATGGATGATCCGCATGAAGCCATCCGATCCCGATGAATTCGAGGATCTGATGGACGCCGATGAATATGAAGCTTTCGTCGCCGAAGAAGAGGGATAATTCACATTCGCTCAGGGCGACCACGGGCGACTCGTCGCCGGGGGGCTCGCTCCTACGTTCGCAAGGGCGGGCCTCTGTGCTCGCCCTTGGTGTGTAAAGGGAGACTTTGCTTATGAGCACACTCGCTCCTAGACATAGTCCACGAGCGATGGATGAATTCAACAGCCCAATAGCAGCGGCCATACAACAACTCATCCACTCCCCCAGGCTGCCCCTACACGTGCAGGAGTTACAATCTCTGCTGCGGGAGGAGCGAGCCAAACGCGAGCGCTTCTACGAAGAAATGTCCGAGGGGCAAAAAGTAGAGTTCATCAACGGGGAGATCATCTTGCAGACACCAGCGAAAAAGCGACATACGGCAACAAGCCGGAACCTGCTCACACTGTTGGATACCTACGTCTCAAAGCACAGCCTCGGTTTCGTCGGCCACGAAAAGGTGCTCATCACCCTCACGCGCAACGATTACGAGCCGGATATCGTTTACTTCGGGTCGGAAAAAGCACAGTCTCTCACACCGGATCAGATGAAATTCCCCGCCCCCGACCTCATCATTGAGGTTCTTTCTCCCTCGACGGAGGAGATCGACCGTGGGATCAAGTTCGTGGACTACGCCGCCCACGGCGTGGCCGAGTATTGGATCGTTGACCCCTGGACGGAAATGATCGAGCAATACGTGCTGGAGGACGAGGTTTATCAGTTGCGTTTGAAAACCGATACCGGCACGATCCGAAGCCCTGTTCTTGAAGACTTTGCCATCCCGGTCCGCGCGGCCTTTGACGAAGCTGAAAAAATAGCAGCGCTGGAAGCAATCTTGAGCAATGATAGTTGATCACCGCTTACCCTTATCGGGCGGGTACGGAGCCCCTACAATGATCGGGCGGGTACGGAGCCCCGCCCCTACAATGAGTTCTTAATTACGTTTTACGTTTTACGCTTTACCTTTCGAACATCAGGAGAAACTATGCCATATATTCCCCATAGCAAGACCGACCGGGAGTCGATGTTAGAAGCCATCGGCACCCGATCCCTCGAAGAACTTTTCGCGGACGTGCCAGAAAGCGTCCGCTTTCCCGATCTTAATCTTCCCCCCGCGCTCTCGGAGATAGAGGCACGCGGGGAACTCCAATCCCTGGCAAATAGCAACTTCTCCATCGTCGATGGCTCCTGCTTTCTGGGAGCCGGCGCCTATCACCACTTCGTCCCTGCGGTAGTGGACGCAGTGATCAGCCGAGGGGAGTTCTACACCGCCTACACCCCCTACCAGCCGGAGATCAGCCAAGGCACATTACAGGCCATCTTCGAGTATCAGACGATGATCTGTGAACTGACCGATATGGATGTCTCCAACGCCTCACACTATGATGGCGCTACCGCCACCGCCGAGGCTGTCATCACCGCCGTCAACGTCCACCGCATGAAGCGACGCAAGGTGATCGTCTCTCCCTACCTACACCCTGAATATCGCGAGGTCGTGCGCACCTACACACAGGGAATGGGACTCTCCATCGTGGGAGATGAAAATGGCGAAGCGACAGATCTGGTAGACCTGCTTGACAAGGACACCGCCTGCTTGATCGTCCAATACCCAGATTTCCTGGGGCGCGTCGAGGATTTGAGCGAATTGGCGGAAGCGGCACACAAAGTCAAAGCGTTACTGATCGTGGTAGCCAATCCCATCGCGCTGGGACTGCTGAAACCGCCAGGCGAATTTGGAGCGGACATCGTGGTGGGCGAAGGGCAAGGAATGGGCGCCGGGCTTAACTTCGGCGGGCCATACCTCGGCTTCTTCGCCACCCGCAAGAAATATGTGCGCAAAATCGCCGGACGCCTCGTCGGACAGACAGAAGATACAGAAGGAGAACGAGGTTTCGTCCTCACCCTCTCCACCCGCGAGCAGCACATCCGCCGCGAACGGGCCACTTCCAACATCTGCACCAACCAGGGCCTCATCGTCTTGGCGGCCGCGGTCTATATGGCCGCGCTCGGCAAATGTGGCTTGCGCCAAGTCGCGGAGCTCTGCTACCACAAGGCCCACTACGCCGCCGATCAGATCGATGCGCTGGATGGATTCACCGTGCTGCGGGATCAGCCATTCTTCAACGAATTCGTGGTAAGCTGCCCCCGCCCGGTCGCGGAGATCAACACCGCCCTGCTCGAGCAACTCGGCATCATCGGCGGATATGATCTGGGACGTGACTATCCCAATCTGGAGAACCACATGCTTCTCTGCGTGACGGAGATGAATCCGCGCCAGGCAATCGACGTGCTCGTGGAAGGGCTGAAGGAGATAGCACAATGACAAAATCACTGATTTTTGAAATATCCCGCCCCGGTCGCTGCGGCGCCACACTGCCGGATCTCGATGTACCCCAAGCCGATCTGCCCGCCGACATGGTGCGAGAAGAGCTTCCCCTGCCGGAGGTGAGCGAGCCGGATTTGATCCGCCATTACACAAACCTCTCACAGATGAACCATGGCGTGGACATCGGCTTCTATCCGCTCGGCTCCTGCACAATGAAGTACAATCCCAAGATCAACGAGCAAGTAGCCCGACTGCCGGGCTTCGTCAACCTTCACCCCTACCAGGACGATGAAACGGTACAAGGTGCGCTCTTCTTGATGTTCTCTTTGCAAGAGTTTCTCAAGGAGATCGGCGGCTTCACCGGCGTCAGCCTGCAACCGGCAGCCGGAGCACATGGCGAGCTAGCCGGCGTGCTGATGATGCGAGCCTACCACCTCGACCGTGGGGACACCGAGCGCGACATCATTCTGGTCCCAGATTCGGCCCACGGCACCAATCCGGCCAGCACTTCGATGAGCGGGCTGGAAGTAATCGAGATACCGTCCGATGAACGTGGCAACGTCAATCTGGAGGCGCTGGAGGCAGCCTGTGAGGAGTACAGCGACCGGCTGGTCGGCATGATGCTGACCAATCCAAACACGCTGGGCCTCTTCGAGGAGCAAGTCGAGGAAGTTTGCGAACTGGTGCATGAGCACGGCGGGCTGATGTACGGCGACGGCGCGAACATGAACGCACTGCTCGGAATCGCCCGCCCCGGCGACCTGGGCTTCGACGTGTTACACTACAACCTGCACAAGACCTTCAGCACGCCCCACGGCGGTGGCGGTCCTGGATCTGGGCCGGTTGGCGCGGCGCCATCCCTGGTCGATTTCCTGCCTGGCCCCATCGTGACCGTGGATCCCGACCGCTCCCAGGAAGATTGTCCTTGCTTCACACAGGCTATGCCGCCCAAGTCCATCGGTCGCATGAAGGCTTTCTACGGCCAATTCGGCGTGATGGTGAAGGGCTACACCTACATCCGCATGTTAGGCCCCGATGGGTTGCGGCGAGCTTCGGAATACGCGGTGCTCAACGCCAACTACTTGAAGGAGCAGCTCAAGGAAGCCTATCCACTGCCCTATGACCGCGTCTGCAAGCACGAGTTCGTCCTGGCCGGGCCGCCAGAGGATGTGCAGGAGGACAGCGTGCATACGATGGACGTGGCCAAGCGGCTGATGGATTATGGCTTCCATCCACCGACCGTCTACTTCCCCCTGATCGTCCACGAGGCGATGATGATCGAGCCGACTGAGACGGAGAGCAAAGAGACACTGGACGCCTTTGTCGAAGCGATGCTCAACATCGTGGAGGAAGCCCGCGAGAACCCCGATGCGCTACACGAAGCGCCACAGACAGCACCGACCCGCCGCCTTGATGAGGTACAAGCCGCGCGAAACCTGATTCTGCGCTGGGAACCCGACTAGGTAGCAGGCGCTTCAACCACACACGATCTCGAAAAGCCTGTCCTTGTGTGAGGACAGGCTTTTCTTGTAGTTTTTG
>CAZDYW010000252.1:0-4514 GCA_964509655.1 uncultured Anaerolineales bacterium | reverse complement strand
CGCTGCATCTACTGCGATTCCCGGAGCGAGTGCTACCGCATCGATCACTTCGACTTACTATGACAAGCTGGACGAGCTGTTCCCGGGATTGAGGCACAGGTGTTTAAGGACTTATGCAAGCAGCGCGGCATCACGACGCGCATGGAGCGGCATCAGCGCTTAACACAGATGAGGCTGTTCTGATCGAAAAGGAGTAATCATTGAGTAATTTAGCTGAATCTGCGTTTGTGTCGAGAAAAGTGATGTGATAAAATAAGCTTAGGCCTCAGCACTTTCAAGAGCCCCGCTAGGGCCGAAGCGGGCCGAGCGCCCCGGCAAGTCTATCTGCGAGAGATGTGATGTTGGACAAGGTGTCTATACCTTCGCCTCACGCGAAATCCTAGGCCCAAACAGTAAAAGGAAAACTATGACCTCATCATCACGCAGTCACACTTCTACAGCGATGAGCCCAAGTGCCCGCATAGGCTGGCTGGTAGTTCTCTTCCTCGCTCAACTTTTGTACTTTCCCATCAACCGAAATGTGCAGGGCGGCGTTGTGCTGGATACGCCTTGGGACTCTGTAATTCCCCTCTGGCCTGTCTGGGCTGTCCCTTACTTGCTCAGTCTGATCTGGTGGATGACAAGTTTCATCTGGGCTACCTGGAAGATGGAGGACGCTCTTTACCGGGCCTTTGCCGTGGGAACGCTTTCGGTGATATTTTTCAGCTACCTCGTCTACATCTTCTACCCCACCTACATCGAGCGCCCGGTTCTGGAAGGAAACAACTGGGCGACCGATTTGGTGCGTTTCATCTACAGCCAGGATCGTGTCTATAATGCCTTTCCCAGCGGCCACACTTATACCACGGTGCTAATCTCCCTCTTCTGGTCGCGTTGGTTCCCTCGAAAGCGCTGGTTATGGATCACCATCGCCGTGATCGTCTTGCTATCTACCCTCTTCACCGGTCAGCACAATTTACCGGACCTGCTCGCTGGCACGCTGTTAGCCTGGGGAGGGTATCGATTCGGGCTGTGGTGGGAACGGCGAATGATGAACGATGAATGATGAATGGCGAATGACAAAACGCTCTCAATTCTCGATTTTCAATTCTCAGTCCACCCATTGGCTCTGGCACGGCGTTTGGATCCTTAGCCTCCTGATCGCGGCAGGTATCTTCGCGCTTTATCGCTGGCTGCCGGTCGATGGGGCCACCGGTGACCTGGAGAGCTTCACGCCGGAGGGCTTCCGCGTCCAGTGGCTGCTGGAGGAACGCGCGGATGGGCTAAGCGTCGGCGATGTGATCGTCCGCGCTGGTGGGCACACTGTCACAGAATGGCTGAGCGGCGCGCCTCGGGAGAGCGAGTGGCGCAATGGGGGAGTAGTCGAATACCAGATCCTGCGCGACGGACAACCGAAGACGTTACAAATCAAGTTGGCCTCGGTTTCCTTCCGGGCCGTTCTGGCCCGCTGGGCGCCCCAACTGGTGGTGGCTCTGGCTTTCTGGTCCATCGGCACATTTGTCTTCTGGAAGCGAAGCGAAGAGTTGCCCGCTCGTCTGCTGATGCTCTTCTGTATCTCCACGGCGCTGCAATACTGGGGAGATGCTTACAACTTCCAATATGCCACGCTGCCCTGGCGCTGGCCTTTCTGGATCCACTTCGTACTGGAACATGGGACCTACTTCCTGGCCTTCGCCGCTGTTCTCCACTTCATTCTGCTCTTCCCCATCACCCACCCAGTGCTGAGGCGCTTCCCGCACTCAATGCCCCTCATGTTGTATCTGTTCATGCCAGCAACTGTAACGGTGGCAATGGTGCTCTCTCCTACTTGGAGCGCTGCGATGCGAACGGGCAACCACGTCTCGCTGGCAATGGCGGGGATTCAGGGAGGACTAGCCATCGTCGCGGTCATCACCTCGGCGCGCAAGGCCCGCGACCCGGTGATCCAGGCTCAATTCCGCTGGATACTCTGGAGCGCCGGTATGCTCGCGGTTCTCGCTACCTTGGGGTATCTCGTGCCGCTCACGCTGACGGGGCAAGCCTGGCTACCCCATCCAGTGATGATGCTCATGCTCGCCGTGTTTCCCTTCTCCCTGGCCGTGGCCATCCTGCGCTACCGCCTGTTCGACATCGAAGTGATCATCAATCGCAGCCTGGTATACGGCGTGCTGACCGCCCTGCTGGGTGGCCTCTACCTGATCCTGGTGCGCTTGCTGACGCTGGCGGTACAAGCCATTACCCCCACTGGCAACGAGACGCTGGTCGTCTTCGCCGCCACGCTGACTATCGCCTTGGCCTTCACTCCACTGCGACGTCGAGTGCAAGCGACCATCGACCGCGCTTTCTACCGCACTAAGCTGAACTACCGCCGCTTGCTGCCGGAGATGAGCAGCAAGCTGGCGACCAACATTGTCCTGGAACGGCTCAATCCCCTGCTGACCGAGGAGTTGCCTCACCGCCTCCAGATTGCCGGAGCCTCGCTCTGGGTGCTCGATACGAAAGGGCAGGCCCTGACCAGCGCCAATGATGAAGATGAAGTTCGTCTACCTATGGATCACCCTCTGGTCAAACATCTGCGCCAATCAGGTGCTCCTCTGCTCCGACGCCACAAGGCGCAAAGACTGCCCAGCATCGTCCAGGCCAAAGATGTCGAAACTCTGCAAGCGCTTCTGCCGGAAGGGGTCGAGCTGAGCATTCCCCTCATCGTCGGTGAACGGCTGGTGGGCATACATAACCTGGCAAGCAAAATTTCCGGTGCTCCTTACACCCGCGAAGAAGTGCGACTGCTCACTACTTTGGGGAAACAAGCCGCTGTCTCGGTGGAGAATGCCCGCCTCTACCGTGAAATTGAAAGCTACAGTCACACCCTGGAAGAGCAGGTCAAGCAGCGCACCGCCGAGCTGGAGCGAGCTATGCAGAAGGCAGAAGCCGCATCGCGGGCCAAGAGCGCGTTCCTGGCCACGATGAGCCACGAGATCCGCACGCCGATGAATGGTGTCATCGGCATGACATCGTTGCTACTGGATACCGAACTCAACGCTGAACAACGTGAGTTTGTGGGTACGATCCGCACCAGTGGCGACGCGCTCCTGACCATCATCAACGATATACTCGACTTCTCCAAGATCGAGGCAGGCAAAATGGAACTGGAAAGCCAGCCTTTCAGGGTGCGCGAATGTGTTGAAAGCGCCTTGGACTTAATAGCTACAAAAGCCGCGGACAAGGGACTGGAATTGGCCTATCTGATGGACGAGCGAGTCCCTCCCGCTATCATCGGTGATGAGACCCGACTGCGTCAGGTTCTGATTAACTTGCTCAACAACGCGGTCAAGTTCACGGAGGAAGGCGAGGTAGTGGTGCAAGTAAGCAGGTCTGCAAGTAAGCAGATGAACAAGTCTGCAAATCTTCATTTCTCTGTGAGAGATACAGGGATCGGCATTCCGCCGGAGCGGCGAGATCGGCTCTTCAAGTCCTTCAGCCAAGCGGACGCCTCGACTACGCGCAAGTATGGGGGCACCGGGCTGGGACTAGCGATCAGCAAACGCTTGAGCGAGTTGATGGGGGGCACTATGTGGGTGGAAAGCGAGGTGGGCGTGGGGAGCACTTTTCATTTCACCATCCAGGCCCAGGAAGCGCTCACTCCCCCGCGTCCTTACCTGGAGGAAGATCAACCCGACTTGCGTGGCAAGCGGGTGTTGATCGTGGACGATAACGCTACCAACCGGCGGATTCTGAATCTCCAGATACACCGTTGGGGAATGGAAACAGTCGATACTGCATTCCCCACCGAGGCATTGGAATTGCTTAGAAGTGGCGATCCTTCGAGGCGTTCGGGACAGGGTTTTGACGTGGCGCTGCTGGATTACCAGATGCCAGAGATGGACGGCTTGACCCTGGCCAAAGAGATCAGAAGCCTACGGCCCAAGCTCCCCTTGGTGCTGTTAAGTTCGGTGCGGCAGCGGGAAATAGAGAGAGAAACGACCGCTTTCACAGCTTTCTCGCTCAAGCCGATCAAGGCATCCCAACTGTACAATGTGCTGGTAGGTATCTTTGTGCAGGAGGAAAGGCCGAGAAAAAAGAGCCCAGACGCAGATAAGCCGCAGTTCGATCCTGAGATGGGAAAACGATTGCCCTTGCGCATCCTCTTGGCCGAGGACAACGCGGTCAACCAAAAACTGGCTCTGCGCCTGCTGGAACGCTTGGGATACCGGGCGGATTTGGCCGCCAATGGACTGGAGGTGCTGGAAGCGCTACATCGGCAGGTGTACGATGTTGTGTTGATGGATGTCCTGATGCCGGAGATGGACGGCATAGAAGCCACACGCCATATCCGGCAAGAGATAGAAGGAGATAGGCAGCCGCGCATCATCGCCGTAACGGCCAACGCGATGGAAGAGGATCGGGACAGGTACTTGGCAGCGGGAATGGACGACTATCTCAGCAAGCCGATCCGGGTGAAAAAATTAGTGACTGCTCTGCACAAGTGTGCATCATTACCCAACTGTGAAGAAGAAGTTTAGGACGCTCTTCTGATT
>CAZDYW010000251.1:0-4524 GCA_964509655.1 uncultured Anaerolineales bacterium | reverse complement strand
TTCCTTTGTGCCCTCCTTGACCATCTGGTATCACCCCCGCACACGCGGGGAAAACTCTTGCAACCTCAATTGCTAGAGCACTGTCACTGTCGGCATCAGTGAGAGCAACCCACATCCAAATGCCTTCGCTGGCCCCACGCCTGTGGCCACGGCTACCCGCGCAGCGTCAACATCGGTGATCCGTAGCACTCCATCGAACTGTGCTATGGCCAACGTGACGGTATTGCCTCCATTCCGGAAACGCCACCTCCCACTGTAACTCACCTGTACAGAGAGTACCTCCACTCCCAGATCACCAGATCGGGAGAAAAGCCATTCCCTTTGCTCGGGAACCGTGTACAAGCCAACAACTCTACCTCTTACAGCTTCCCCCTTTCTTGTCTGGAATGCGCTCTTCGTTGTGTTCGCCAGAAGCCGAAAAGAGTATACATTTTCCTCTTTTACCAGTTCCTCTACCTGAAATTCCCGAACTTGAGTATCACCGATGTTCCAGGCACTTCGCCACACTGGCGGGTACTTGGATTGCACCAGGAGCGTGTTTTCCTCTCTCCTCCACAGTATCCTTTCCTCATCCGGCAAACTAACAGGAAATGCAAACCCTATCTGCTTGTGGATGTTTACAGGGCTGAGACCTTGCTTTTTCAACAACGCTTTCGAGAGAAACATCACTCACCCCCTTCCGACTCTTCCAACGCTGGTACTGACGACGGCGTTGGCACCGCGAAAGTTCTGACACTACGCTGTGCGAACCGCCGGCCTCGCAATGGCTGATCCTGCCGCCATTGCCAGCTTCCTGATGCAGGTAGCTCAACTAGGAGCTTCTCCGGCGGATCACCCTGTCCTAGCCCCCATCCTAGCCACGGATAGCTACGCAGAGCAGCTCCCAACCCCTGCTCTTCCCGTAGGCCATCCGATAGCCAGATTGGGGCCATCGGCACGCACGCCCGACGGCCCAGATACGGCATCCAGACCGGCTCACGCAATGCATCTTGAATCCGCCGGAGAAGATATTTATCCCCCTCCAAACCCACCAGAAACGTGGTCTCCGGAGAGAGATACCAACGCTGTGTGACGTGCTGAGGTTTCGTGCCGCCTCCAGCACGGGGGAGACCTTGGACGGTATGGAAATCTATCCATTCCCCCCCAGCGACATCGACGCGAACCCCAAAGCGCAACACCGCTAAGTCGATGATCTTCTCATCACGCCCACGCCCCAGAGCGCAGGCAACAAGGCCCAAAACCCCGGACTTCGTAGGACGATCAGCGGTCTCCCTGTAGTAGGTGAACCGCGAATCATCCCCCCAGGATTGTGTTCCTTGAAGCCTCATAAGCAACGTAGCCATTGCCAACCCTCCCCTACCCTGACGGAGCCAGGATATTGAGATCATTCAGTACTTGATCAGCTATAGCTTGGATGTTAGGCAGGCGGTACTCATCCAACCCAGCCAGAAGCGCCTGCATCGGAGCAAGCACATATCTCATACTCATATCAGAGCTACCATTGCTCCAGGCAGCGTCCTGAATCAGCACGTACTGTTCCAGGCGCTTGATGGACGCTGCCACCAATCCGTCCCGACCTGCACGCACTGGCGGATCAAACGCAGCCAGTGCGTTAATCGGTTGCGTGCGCCGAGCGGTTACCAAGATGAGCTCGGGGCGATTGTAATGCGCCCCGTTTGACATCCCGCCCGCCGGCACCGCAGCCAGAGACTCCAAGAACACCCGCACTGCTCCGGCCACCACAGCCGACTCGTGGCCGAGATTGTGAGCTAACTGGGGAATGGATAGCACCAAACTGCGGTAGAATACCGCAGTTTGAATGTCTTTCGATCCCAGGAAAGATGCGCGCTTCTCAACATCGTCCATTGTTGAGAAATAATCTACCTCATTCTGTAACCGGTGCGTTGCCACAGCGTGAGACACCGAAGCCGCAGCCTCGACGTTCCACGCCGCGGGATCAGCGGCCACCATCCGCCCGAACAGGGCGATGTCCACCGGCACTGACGACACCGCGACCCAGGACCGCCAGTTCTTGACAACATCCTTGATCAGCCCCTCTTCCTTGCACATCTCGACGAGGATGTCGGGATCGAGATCCTTGACACTACCGAGCTCATCGTCGATCTCCAGACTGCTCAGCGCTTCCTCTACCAGGGCCACGAGTCTCTCGATCTCATTGTAGCTCAAATAGAGAGTATTGGCAGTCAAACCGTTCTCGCCAATCTCCGAAAGCGCGCCGCTGATAATCTCAGTGAGCAACTCGCTGACAGCCTCTGGCTTCCCTACCCGTTCACCCTGACGCCAGACCTTCATTGCTAGATCCAAAATGTGGCGCGTGCGCACGCCGATGTCCATCGCTTGCGCTACGCTCATCCGCATCGCTCGCTTCCAGCACTGCGAGCTGACGCGGCTGCGAAGTTGCCCACCCCACGGGATGGTTTTGGGGGCACCGTTTTGCCCCCGATTGGGATGATTAGCCAATGGATGTATCACGTGTATTTCTAAGAACATTTGTTCACTCCTTTTCTTTATACTCGTAAGAGCGTGTCCAGCGACGGATCACGCTCAGCCTATACTCCGGATGTGTCCACGACTGCACATCACGGTACAACTGGTGCCAGTTTACGGCTATGCCAGCAGCCCGCAGGCGGGCCGACGCGAACCAGAGACGTTGGTACAACAATTCCCTTTCAGAGGATGGCACGCTGACCAGCTCATCGAAGATGTCGTCGGCTTGCTTCAGATCCCTCTTCAGCACACGGAGGTGATCTCCCATATTGCCAGTTGCACCTCGGGTGGGGTGCAGGATGACCAGAGGAGTTATGATCTCCTGCGCCACCCGTACCCAGTACGGCGTGCCGGGTTTCCCATCCGTACGATTATGCTGCCAGGGAGCTACTACCCTGACGACAGCAGGATGCTGCCTGACATCCTCAAAGTTCGATTTTCGCGCTGCTGCCTGCAATTCCCTCACCAGATCTCTCCTGTATGCCTTCTCAGGCAAGGAGAGCAGGTACGTTACAAACTCTGCCATCAATCTTTCTCCTTATCTTCTTTTTCACTACTTTTGATAATCCCAGCCTTCCTCAGTCCCCCTCGCAGGAGACCTTCCCCGGCGACGACCGCCAAGGCCGGGTACATTGCCGTCTGTAACGAGTAGGTCTGTGATGCAACGTCGGCCACTCTTTGCAAATACGTTGCAGTTTCAATCTCACATCTCATCAGAGCACAGAAACTCTCTTCGAGCCGCCGCCGGAACCCCTCGCGCCAGCCTGGCGGGATCGTGACGCTGCTCAGATCAGTATCGCGTCCCGCTGTGCCATTGCTACGAATGGCCCTCGCCCGGCCAAGAGCAGCCCAGAGCTTGCCCTCGGCTGTTTTGGTGGCCTGCAGGGCCAGCACCGCCCTCTCACGGTCCTCTTCGGTCGCTGGGAACGGGAAAACGAACGTCTTCTCCTCCAGTACTGCTCCGAGATTACTGGCTTGTCCAAACGCCCCCACCGCGCGAGGCTCTACGTCGCATCCAGCATCGCGCAACCGATCCACCCATCCCGCCGCAGCGATGCGATCCTCCTCGTCCAACACCGCCGGCGCAAGGTCGAAAACAGATGTCCCTGCTCCCCTTTTGTCGCTAACGCGCAAGCGCAACGCCCGCTTGCGCGGGTAATACTGCTGCGGGTCCTTGTACTGGCCGAGATACAGACCGCAGCTAAATTGCATCCTGACCGTCATCGGAGATTCCTCTCCAGGAATCAGCACCACGCGGCGGGATGGCCACGTGTACAAATCAGTCATCCCCCGTGGCGACCATTTCCGCCGCTTCGATGTCAGCGGATCACGGCCGAATGGATCCAATCGCTCCCACATCGGCTTGTCGCTGACCAATGACTGACCCTCATTACACACCCCCGTCTCCGGATACGGGAGCAAGTTGAGCATCAGCGTCTCGAAGAGGTTGTTTCCCAAAAGCAAAAACACAATCCCTCTCGCGCAAGGCCCATCCACGAAATTCCGCCCTGACAGCCCGGAAGACCCGCCACCCAACGAGAAAGCCTGGATCGTCACCAGGTTCCGCGCTGCGCGTGGCGGCTCGAGCATCATCGGCTTTCCATCACCGAAAAGACACACGTTGCCACCGGCCCGTGCGTTCATCACCATCTTGTTCACGTCGCGTTCGCTTACCTTCGGAATGGGCGGAATCGCCTGCATAAACCCCGGCGTCTCCAGACTACCGTAGAGCTCAAAGCGATCTTCCCATTCTGCCAGGTAGTCCTCGACCTGGCGTTGAGGGAACCGCCCTCGTTGCCAAATCTCAGCCCATTGATCGATTCCCCTCGGCCCGTCGATGGCCCGATGCAGTACCGCGAGAAGCACACGGTGCTGCGCGGCTACCATCATCGCGGTCGCACCTTGCAACCCGCGATACAAATGCGCGTTCACCAAGGCATCTCTCAGGGACACCTCGGCACTATCCGTGGTCCACAACCACGGCTTCACTGCTAAGTTATACATTTTTTCCTCCTA
>CAZDYW010000250.1:0-4539 GCA_964509655.1 uncultured Anaerolineales bacterium | reverse complement strand
TACAACCCACAACTCACAATTTCGGCCATGATAGCCAGCGCTATTCTATCCGGCGAGCGTCCGCCCAGATCGAGGCCCACCGGCCCGTGGATACGGGCTAACTCTTCCGCGCCGAAGCCCCTATCGCGCAACGCCTGTTGCCGCTTCTCCTGAGTGCTCGTCGAGCCCAGCAGTCCCACGTACCCCACCTCGCTGCGCAGCGCGATCTCCAACGCCGGAAGGTCGAACTTGGGATCGTGGGTCAGGATGACGACCGCATCGCCGGGGCGCAGATAGTCCGGCTCCAGCCCTTCCCGCGGCCAGCCGATGATCAACTCGTCGGCATCAGAGAAACGCTCCTCGGTGGCGAAGGCGCGCCGGGCGTCCACCACACGCACGTGGAAGCCCAGCGTCTGTGCTATTGTCACCAGCGGCACGGCGATATGCACCGCGCCCACGATGGTCAGCGTCGGCGGTCGGGTGAAGACATCGAGAAATAGCCCAGCATCCGATTCGCGGCGCAGCTCGTGGGCGGGGCCGGGGAAAAGGGCGCTCAGCTCGGGGGCGAGGGAATGATCGCCCTCCAGCCGACCGTCAGGCCAGGCCAGCAAATGTCCCCCGCCATCGAGGCGCGTGGCCAGAGCGACCGTCTCCTCCTCCAGCAACGCCTTCACCAGCCGCCGATGGATCTCCCTCAGCGGCTCGACGTAGACCTCGATGGTGCCGCCGCAGGCCAGCCCCACCTCCCAGCCCTGTTCGTCGACCGCGCTGTAGCGAAGCAGTTGGGGAGCGCCATCGCTCAGCACCTCTTGAGCCGCCTCGAAGACCGCTCCTTCGACGCAGCCGCCGCTGACCGAGCCCGTCATCTTGCCGGAGGTAGTCACCGCCATGCGGGCTCCCACGGGGCGCGGCGATGAGCCCTCCGCCCAGACCACCGTCGCCAGCGCGATTTGCTCCCCGGAAGAAAACCAGTGCGAAAGTTCGTGTGCAATACTTCGGAACATCTTTACTCGCTCCTGACCGAATTCCGCAGTGCGCCGATCTTTTCCACCTCGACCTCGACCACATCGCCCGGAGCCAGCGGGCCTACTCCTTCCGGCGTGCCGGTCATAATCACATCGCCCGGCTCAAGCGTCATAATGGACGCAGCATAGGCGATGAGGTCGGCTGGCGAGAAAGCCATCTCCGAGGTGCGCGCGTCCTGGCGTATTTCACCGTTGACCCGCGCCGTGACCCTCAAATCGGCCACGTCTTTCTCGTCCAGTCCAACCATCAGCCAAGGCCCCAGTGGGCAGAAAGTATCGAAGCCCTTGGCCCGGGTCCAAAGCTCGTCCCGCCGCTGCAAATCACGGGCGGTGACATCATTGCCGCAGGTCACACCCAGCACATAATCCCAGGCCGCTCTTGCCTTCACGTCCCGGCAGCGTCGCCCGATGACCACGGCTAGCTCCGCCTCGTACTCCACCTGCTTTGACTGGGGCGGCAAGAGGATGTCATCATCGGGGCCGATGATCGCGCTGGGCGGCTTGAAGAAAAGCAACGGTTCGTCTGGCACGACCGAGCCATGCTCGGCGGCGTGAGCCGGATAATTGCGTCCCACGCAGATGATCTTGGTCGGCGCAACCGGGGCCAGCAGCCGCACATTTTCCAAAGGCCCAAGCTCGTCGCCGCGCTGCCAGGTTTCGAAGATGTCGCCTTCTACTTCGTAAACGGCCTCTCCTTCGACCAAGCCCCAGCGCGGGCCATCTTTCGCGTCCATACGAAAGAAGCGCTTTGGATTTTTACTCATTCTATAAACCTCCCGTCGTCTCTTGATTCAGAAAGCTTATGCACCCGCTCACCGAGCCACCCGATGCGCACGTTCTCCCGCGCATCGAAGGCCGGCACGTAGGGCTTGATGTCCAGCAAGGGCGTCCCATCGACGATGTCCACATCCCGGATGTGGAGCACGCTTCCCCCGACCGCGCGGTGTTCGACTTCGACCAGCCGCACGATGGAAAGGCCAATTGGGTTGGGCCTGCTCGGCCCGCGCATCGCGAAGACGCCGTGAGCTTCGTCGTCCATGAAGGGCTTCACTTTCAATGACGCCCTGTTCGATAAACTCAGGGCAAGCTTCTTGGAAAGGTGGAAGTGGTAGAGCAGGATGATGTGGGAGAAGCCATCGAGTCCCTCCAGACCCTCCGCGTATTCCGGGAAAACTTCCACCGTCCCCGCGACGCCGTCGGCGCCCGGCGGCTGGATGGGCGTCCCCCTGGGCTCCTCGAATGGCGAATGGATGATGCCGATGGGTTTGTATGTGATCAAATTCACCTCCCAGATTGGTTCAATCTCAGAGATTGAACCAATCTAATGCTCCTTCTCTACTACCAGAAAATGGGACAGCCCGAAAATGCGCAGCGGCGTGCGTTCGATGGTATAGGTGATGGCCTGCAGCGCACGGCCCAGTCTGGGTACACGGGCCACGATGTTATCGTAACCGGGGAAGATTTGAGTCTGGTGGATGATGCGCACGGGAAGGCGGCGGAAGAGATCGCGCAGCCCGCCGGTGGTGTAGGCTCGCACGTGAGGAGCCAGACGGTCGCGCAGCGGCGTGGGCAGCCAGTTGACCAGGGGCACGTTGCCGAAGTGATAGCGTCCGCGCCAGAAGATGCCGTGGGTCTCGAAGAAATAGAACCGGTTGGGGACGAAGATCACGATGCGCCCGGCGGGACGGGTCACGCGCACCATCTCCGCCACGCAGGCATGGTCGTCGGAGACATGCTCCAGCACCTCATGGGAGAAAACCACGTCGAAGGCGCCATCGGGAAAGGGGAGATGCTCGCCGACAGCCTGGACGATGCCGCCCTTCGAGGGGCTCAGGGCGCCAGCCGTGCCTTCACGTGCCTTCAGCGCCCGCTCGTGCTCGACCTCGATGCCGAATACGTGGGGAGTGTGGCGCGAGAAAGCATGGGTGTACATCCCCACCCCGCAGCCCACATCGAGCACGCGCCGGCCCGACAGCTCCACCCAGCGGCGCACCATCTGGAAGCGGCGCTCTTGCCCCTCACGCCAGACGTAGGATGGCAGACCACGGCTGGCCGCCTTGTCTCCTCGGTCCTCCGTCAAATTATCACCCCGTTCCACCGCCGCCCTTCCATCGCGCGTAAAGCTCGTTTTCCAGCCCCAGCCGCGCCAACGCCCGCCCCACGCTGTCATCGACGATCTCGCTCACGCTCTGCGGGTGGCCGTAGAAGGTTGGTGTGGGTGGGAAAATGATCGCGCCGAGTTCGGCAGCGCGGGCCATCAAGCGCAGGTGGCCCAGATGGAGCGGTGTCTCTCGCACGAGGAGCAGCAACGGGCGGCCCTCTTTCAGCGTCACATCGGCGGCGCGGGCGATGAGGTTGGCGGCGTAGGAGTTGGCCACGGCTGAGAGTGTCTTGATCGAGCAGGGCGCGATCAGCATACCGTGGCGGGCGAATGAGCCGCTGGCGAGCGGCGCCGCGAGGTCATCGGGGGCGTAAGCATAATCCGCCAGCCCCTCCACCTCGAAGACGGATCGGCCTAGCTCGTGGGGGATGATCATCCGCGCGGCGCGGCTGATGACCAGATGGGTCTCCACATCGGGCCGCGCGGCGAGCGCTTCCAACGAGCGCACGCCGTAGATGGCTCCGCTGGCTCCCGAAATGCCGATGATCAATCTCATACTTGTACGGAGATTGGTTCAATCTCAGAGATTGAACCAATCTGTTTCATAAGTCTCCCACGTGCAACATGACAGCGCCAAAGCCCATCATTTGATAGCGCACGCGCCGCAGCCCGGCGCGTTCCATCGTGGCCTTCAGCTCATCCGGGGACAGAAAGCGCTCCACCGAGCGCGGCAGGTAGCGATAAGCTTCGGGCTGACCGCTCAGGGCGCCCGTGATGCGCGGCATCAGCTCGGCGAAGTAGAAACGGAACAACGCGCGGAAGATCGGGTTGCGCGGCCAGGTCATCTCCAGGCAGACCACGCGCCCCTCATCGCGCACCACGCGGCGCTGTTCCCTCAATGTCTGCTCCACGTCCGACACGTTGCGCAGCACGAAGGCGCTCACCGCCGCGTCGAAGTATCCAGCGGGGAAGGGCAGGCGCAGCCCGTCGCCCTGCGTCCAGCCCACGGCGTCGGCGCCGGACTTGCGCTTTCCGATGTACATCATCTCCAGCGCCGGATCGAGGCCCACCACAGTGGCTCCAGGCCAGCGCTCCAGCAGAGCGAGCGCCAGGTCGCCGGTGCCGACGCCCACATCCAACACTCGCCCGCGCCCATCCTCCGGCAGCGCGGCGGCCTCGACCGTCAGGCGGCGCCAGCGCCGGTCAAGCCCCAGCGACATCAAGCGGTTGAGCGCGTCATACTGATGCGCGATGCGGGCGAACAAATCGGGCGGCTTAGCCGTCCCCTCGGAGCGGCGCGGGCGAGTTGTCATGTTCAAGCTACACAAAGCGCTCTCGAATCTCCGCGCTGACGTAGTCCAGGATCGCCACGGTGATGGCGATGAACCAGACCGCGATGCCGGCCGCGCGGAAGTTCAGCAAGCGGATATACTG
>CAZDYW010000249.1:0-4582 GCA_964509655.1 uncultured Anaerolineales bacterium | reverse complement strand
TTCCACACCCGCCGCGCCGCCCGCACCTTCCGCGCCCTCCTGCCCTCGGAGACCACCATCATTATCAGCGCCCCTCCCGATCCCCGCTACGACCCCGCCCGCTGGTGGCGCACCGAGCACGGGCTGGTGAGCGTCCTCAACGAACTGATCAAACTGGGCTTCTACTGGGCCAACTACGGCATCAGGCCGTTTTGAGAGGGGGAGAGAGGGTGACAAGGAGAGGGAAAGGGAGCAATCTGGACAGTCCAGGGTTGTGGTGTTATACTTAATGGCGGTGGGGGATGCTTTAACCCTGATCGGTGAGAGGAATGAGGGAGGAGTACGATGAGAACAATTGACCTGCCTGAAACAGTGGTCCAGGCCTGGGGAGGAGAGGCAAGCCGGGACTTTGTGGCCTGGCTGGAAGAACGATGGCCTATGCGAGTCCAGATTCCGGCATTTGTAGCACGGCAGAAAGTGAACGTGTTGATGCTGGAACAGGTGAGTAACCTTTTGCTGGCAGCCAAGCCCGTTTTAGAGCAGACGCCCGACGGGAATTGGCAATGGCGAGTGCCGGTGGATTTGACCTTTCCAGAGCACGGACGGGTGGGACGGGTCGGCGAGGTGATTGTGGGCGCTCGCTATGGCGAGGTGCGCTATGACGAGGCCTTGTTGGCCCGTATAGCCGACGAGGCCCGGCGACTGGCGCAGCAGACGCTCCCCTCGGCAACGTGACCGGACATTCGCACACCCACAAGCACGCGCTCTCCCTCCCTCATTTCCAGCAGTCGGCTCCAGGATACTGCTTGTCGGCCTGCGTGCGGATGGTGTTAACTCATCTGGGTCTAGAGCGCTCGGAAGATGACGTTAGCCAGATCCTTGGTGCGCAACCGTTTGGTACCCCCAGCTTCGCCGTCCGGCGGCTGGACGCCTGGGGGTTAGAGGTCGTCTATCGCGAGTGGGCCATTCCTCAACTGCTGAATGCTCTTGAGGCAGAACAACCTGTCATTCTATTTGTGCGTACCGGTTTTCTGGATCATTGGCAACAGGATGTGGCACACGCCATTGTCGTCGTTGGCGCCGAGGAAGGCCAGCAATTTTGGCTTCATGACCCGGCCCTTCCTGCCGGGCCGGTGTCTGTGTCGTGGAACGGCTTGCTGGCGTCCTGGGCCGAGTTTGGTTATCGCGGCGCTCTAATCAGCCACGCCGTTTGAGGCGGTTTCTATGGCCATTTTTTGTCATGATCAGCAAAGGAGCAGTGTAACCTTATGCAAATCCCTATGTCATCCCCTGAACTGACCGACACCGACATCGCGGCGGTTAACGAGGTACTGGAGACCCGCTACCTCAGCCTGGGTCCCAAGATCAAGGCTTTTGAGGAGGCTCTCGCCTCCAGCGTGGGCGCGGCTCATGCTGTGGGCGTCAACTCCGGTACCAGCGGACTGCATCTGGCGGTCATCGCCGCTGGCATCGAGGAAGGAGACCTGGTCATTACCACCCCATTTTCCTTCATCGCCTCCTCCAACTGCATCCTCTTTGAGAAGGCCATCCCCGTCTTCGTCGACATCGATCCCCAGACGCTCAACATCGACCCCGCCCAGGTGGCCCAGGCTGCAGCAGACCTGGCCCAGGGTGGCGAGGCCGCGAAGCGATGGCTCCCTCCCACACTCCGCGACAGTCCACTCTCCTCTCTCAAAGCCATCCTGCCCGTGGACGCCTTCGGTCAGCCCGCTGACTACGATCCAATCCAAGCAGTCGCCGACCAGTACGACCTGGCGATCATCGAGGATTCCTGCGAGGCCATCGGGGCCGAATACAAGGGGCGCCCGGCTGGCACGCTGGGGGACGTGGGGGTTTTCGCTTTTTATCCCAACAAACAGATGACGACCGGTGAGGGGGGGATGATCGTCACCGAGCGGGATGATTGGGCGTCACTCTTCCGTTCGCTGCGCAACCAGGGCCGAGATGGCGCTGGCACCTGGCTCAATCACGTCCGGTTGGGCTATAACTATCGGATGGATGAGATGAGCGCTGCGCTGGGGCTCTCTCAAATAGAAAAGATCGACGAGCTTCTGGCGAAGCGGAGAGAGGTGACAAAGTGGTATGATGAGCGCCTGGAGGACCTTGAAGGGATACAGACGCCTTACGTGGCATCGACCACGACGCGCATGAGCTGGTTTGTGTACGTGGTGCGCATTGGCCCGGAGATCAGCCGGAACCGCGTGCTGCGCGATTTGAGGAAACAAGGGATCCCATCGCGACCCTATTTCACGCCCATCCATCTACAGCCGTTCTATATCGAGACATTCGGCTACCGACGCGGCGACTTCCCGGTTACGGAGCAGGCAGGCGATACGTGTCTGGCGCTGCCGTTCTCCGGCGTGATGACGGAGGAACAGGTGGACGTGGTGTGCGAGGCGCTGAGGACAGCGGTGAACGAGTGATGGGAGAGGAGAAGAGGAGGGAGAGAGTAGTATGAAGAAAAACAAGAAACGGAAATGGCAGTGGGAGAATACGCATCCGGTTGGCCTGCGGATGCGTTATTTGATGATACTGGATTTGATTTGTATTTTGTTGTCGGTGATCTTCAGCTATGTCGTCCGCTATGAGGCGCTAATCAGCGTCGCACCCTACTTGCGTAATGGGTGGACCCTATTTATTCTGGTTCCTTTGATTCGTCTACCGATTTATTACGTCTTTCGCCTCTACCGGCGGCTGTGGCGCTACGCCAGCACGCAGGAGTTCATCATGATCATCCTGGCCGGTATCGTTGGCTCGGTTATTCTGTTCGCTGCAAACTTTGGTTTGCTGCCCGCGCTGGACATTCCCCATTGCCTATCACGCTCAATCATAGTTTTGGAAGGTGGATTGAGCATCTTTTTCCTGGGTGGGACTCGTTTTCTTTTGCGCCTGGTGCAGGAACGTATGCACCCAGAGGACCTGGCTCAGCTCAAGTCCTTCGTGCAGAATCCGCGCCGAGTTCTGATTGTGGGGGCTGGGGACGCGGGAGCGATGATCCTACGCGAGATGGAGAGCAACCCGGGCATTGGGCTCCAGGCGGTTGGCTTTGTGGATGATAATCCGGCCAAGCTGAATATGCATATCCATGGCGTGGAAGTGCTGGGGACACGGGAGGATATTCCGGCGTTGGTCAAGAAGCATCAGATTGACGAAGTGATCATTGCCATGCCCACAGCATCGGGCAAGGCGATCCGGGCCATCAAGTCGATCTGCGACGTGGTCGGCGTGAGCTATAAGACGGTCCCTGGCGTGTATGAGCTGATTGATGGCACGGTGAGCGTGAGGCAAATTCGGGACGTGCAGATTGAGGACTTGCTGCGCCGTGATCCCGTGGTTCCTTATGCGGAAGGATCGGCCTATCTGAATGGGGCAGTGGTGATGGTAACAGGAGCAGCTGGGTCTATAGGCTCTGAGATTTGCCGGCAGGTAGCTCAGCGCCAGCCGAAGTGCTTGGTGCTGTTGGATCAATCGGAGAACGGTATTTATTACATCAACAAAGAATTAAAGAATCGGCATGCCGGTCTGCAGATAGAACCTATCGTGGCCGACATTCGTAGCTCAGAGCGTATAGAGCGGGTGATGGGCCATCACCAACCAGACGTTATCTTCCACGCAGCGGCTTATAAGCACGTGCCGCTGATGGAGAACAATCCAGAGGAATCGGTGCTCAACAACGTGATGGGAACCCGCAATCTTCTGCGGGCAGCGGAGCGGCACCGCGTGGATCGCTTTGTGTTCATCTCCACCGATAAGGCGGTCAATCCCTGCAACGCGATGGGAGCTACCAAGCGAGTGTCCGAGCTTTTGGTGCAGGATGCCGCGCGGCGGAGCGGACATTGTTTCGTCGCTGTGCGGTTTGGGAACGTGCTGGGGAGCGAGGGCAGTGTGGTTCCCTTGTTCCAACGCCAGATAGCGTCCGGGGGGCCGGTCACTGTGACGCATCCCGAGATGGAGCGTTATTTTATGACCATACCCGAGGCTGTACAGCTCGTTATTCAGGCCGCCGATCTGGGGGAGAGTGGGGAGATATTTGTCCTTGATATGGGCGATCCGATCAAAATTGTCGACCTGGCGCGAGATCTGATCACGCTTTCGGGGTTGCAGCCCGGACGTGATATTGAGATTGAGTTCACTGGGCCACGGCCAGGGGAGAAGCTCTCCGAGCGGTTGTTCAATGAGGATGAGGCATATACGTTGACGACGCACGAGAAGATTTTTGTGGTCACCGGTGAGATGCCAATAAAGAGTCAAACGTTGCAGTGGAGCGTGCAGAAGTTAATTCGTGCAGCGCGAGGGGGGGAGATCAACGAGGTGCAGGGATTTATCCACTCCATTGTGCCAGAGTGCCGGTGGAAACCGGAGGAAGAACCGGCGCTGGAGGATTCATGGGAAGACGCATCCGCCAGCGTGGCCGACTTCCCGGATAAAGTGGTCCCCGAATCCCCTGGTGCAACTCTGGGATGATGGGAGATTCGGGCAAGTGCGTCGGGGACAGCGGTAAAGTGGGGGCGATGAGTAGCCTGCTTCTGTTGCTGCGGCGCCTCCTGCCGCGCCCGTGGTGGATGGCGCTGTTGACGTCCTG
>CAZDYW010000248.1:0-4623 GCA_964509655.1 uncultured Anaerolineales bacterium | reverse complement strand
TAGTGTCTCTGTAGAGTATTGTTGGAATACTGTGAACCATTTGTGCTGTTCTGCTCGCGCCGGATAGACATATCCGGCGATTGAGAGGGGACCTGGCGATCCCTTAAGAGCAAAAACACCCAAGGGGACACTACCAAAATATGCGATGAAGATTCCTCCAGGGGAGAGAGAAGATCAGGTCAAGGGAGTGCTACTGCGTAGATTCGCCCTCCACTTAGCGTGTAGAGCCGGCCCGCTGCCTCATTCACTGCCAGCCCTTCCAAGGCGTTGAAGGCACCGCCCTGGGCATAAAATTGATTGCGGAAAGACCCGTCGGGGGCTAGAGCGACTACGCGCCGGTTGCTCTGATCGGCAATGTAAACCACCCCGCTGCGACTAACTGGATCTACAGCAAAAGAGGCAACCTGGCCCAAGCCGCCGGGCACGCCTTGAATCTCAAAATCGGTCTGTTTTCCTCCCAGGAACTTGAAAATTTCGCCGTCATTGTAGAGAATATAAATGTAGCCGTCGATGGCCATATCGATGGCGCTCGTCAACGGGCGCGGGGGCGGGTCGCTGAAGTAACGCTCAGGGGGATCTGGGTATCCATCGCCGCGCGGTCGGTAGCGCCACACTTGACCGCCGTCATCAGCCACGGTATCCAAGACGTAGAAATTACTCTGGTAGGAGCCGACCACCTTCGGCGCCCCTGTCGGTGGCACACCTAGCGAAAATCGCCTTAGCTGAGGCGTGCCCCCTCCATCCCCCCAGGCCGGATCGTAGCTGATCAGTGCGCCATCCTCCTCCAGAATCAAAGGTCCACTGGTCAGCCGATTGCCTCCCTGTTCGACCCAGACTAAATCTACCAGATTGCCCACTTTCCCCTCGCCGATTTCTTGTTCGGTGCGTACCAGAACAGGAGCATCCGCCCCCTCGAGCACACCATCGTGGGACTCGTTCAAGGTGAGCCGTATTACCCATCCATTCGCCGGATCGAGGACGAAGATCAATGAGCCGTGGACCATCAAACGACGCGCAGGATTTTCCGAGCCGAAGTCCAGGAGTTGGGCAGAGGTCAAGCGAACCACGCCGTCGATTTGATCCAATCCCCTTCGCGCTTGGGATTGTAGCTCCGTCACGGCCTCGTCCCCGACCTCCAGCCTAGTCGCTTCATCCGCGAGTTCCAGAACTTCCTCCCAGTGAGCACGCGCTTCCTCGTCGGCGCCAGCCGCTTCCGCCAGCGCCACCTCATCCTTCATCTGGACTACCAGATCATTCACCCGTGCCTCGGCCCCGAATTGCGTGTAAGTCAGCGCTACGATAATGGCCACCAGAATGGGAATACCGATGGCGATGGACATCATCAAAGCCCGATTTTCCTCCGGGGCGGTGCGGCGCTTCTTCGCCGGTGGTGCCTTCACCTGCTCCTCGCGGGTGGCGCCCGGTAGCATGCGCCAGAATAAGACTTGCGCCAGGCCGATCAGCCAAGCGCCGACCGCGCTCGCGCCGCGCCCGATGGACCGGATGATGGTTTGCCCCAGTTCCTTCAGCCTGGTACCGGCTTCGATAAGCGCGTTCTTCCGCTCGACGGAGATGATGGGCTGTCTCGGCTCGGCCTGGGGGATGGAGGGTGTTGATGTTTCTGGTTCCGCTTCGATCATTTCTTCCGCTGGTGCTTCACTTGCCGCTTGATCCACCTCCGGTGTCCAGCGCACGATCATCGCGGCCAGATCGCCCGAGCCCGTCATTTGCTCCAGGCTCGCCATCACGTCTTCCAGCTTTGGTTGGAGCAACGCGCTGCCCAGATCGTCGATGTCCGCTCCCTGGATCAGGGCCGATGAGGCCAGCAGCAATGTATCGTCGGGGGATGTGAAGACGTGGGCGAGCTGCACCTCCGGCTGTGGCCCGATGCCGATGCGCTTCAGTTGCTCGTGACGACCGGGATAAATCAAGTGTCTATCCTGGAGCACGCAGGCCTGAGCCGGCCCGGCGCGGAGGATAAACACATCCTCTTCGTGCAGCACAGCGCAGACCAGCCCCCCGTAACAACGCTGAGTGGGATCGACGTCCAAGTTATGCTGGAACAGATGGCGACTCGCGGCGGTAACCGCCCGGCGCAGCGCCAAAGTTATGCTGCCATCGGTGGCCCAATAGGTCTGCGCTATCGCCTCGTGCAGTTCACGATAGAGGCGCAGGGACACAGCGCCACTCAAATCGGTCAGGATGAAGAGCTGCTCTCCTCTCCGCTCACGCGCAGCTTGGGGCGGAGCATTCAGCGCTGCGGTATGAGGAGCCAGCCCTTCCTGAAGCTCGCCTCCGACGGTGCGCACCTCGGGATGTAGTTTATCCCCAGCATTTAGCCCCCCACTGACTGCTTCCATAATCTCGTTTACTCCCACTCTATCGTCGCTGGTGGCTTGGATGTGACATCGTAGACCACGCGGTTGACTCTGGGCACCTCGTTGACGATGCGATTGCTAACCCGCGCCAGCAGGTCGTGGCCCAATCGCGCCCAATCGGCGGTCATGAAATCCTCGGTGGTGACGGCGCGGAGGGCGACGGTGTGGTGATAGGTGCGCTCATCCCCCATCACGCCGACGCTGCGCACCGGCAACAGTACCGCGAATGCCTGTTGCACTTGCATGGCGGTCGGGGCAATCCCTTGTGCTTGCCCTGAAGCAGGCGGCGTCTTCTCCTGCAGCAGGCCATCCGCGCCCAGTTCTTCCAGCAGAATCGCGTCGGCTGTGCGCAACGTCTCCAGGCGCTCCCACGTGATCTCGCCCAGTATGCGCACTGCCAGCCCCGGCCCAGGGAATGGTTGGCGCCACACGATCTCGTGGGGAAGTCCCAACTTTTCGCCGACCGCCCGCACCTCATCCTTGAAGAGATAACGCAGCGGCTCGATCAGCTCGAAGGTCATATCCTCCGGCAAGCCGCCGACGTTGTGATGGGTCTTGATCCGCGCCGCTGCTTGACGTTCCGGCCCCCGACTCTCGATCACATCGGGGTAAAGCGTGCCCTGGGCCAGAAACTCCACATCCCCCAATCCGCGAGCCGTGCGCTCGAAGATGCGGATGAAGCGCTCGCCGATGATGCGCCGCTTCCGCTCCGGATCGGTCACATCCTCCAAGGCGCCGAGGAACTCCTCCGTCGCGTCCACCGCCTCCAGCCGCATGCCCAGCTCGCGCTGGAATGTATGCACCACCTGCTCCGCTTCGCCGCGCCGCAGCAAGCCGGTGTTGACGAAGATGCAGGTCAGTTGATGGCCCACTGCGCGATGCACCAGCTCGGCGGTGACGGCAGAATCGACGCCCCCGCTGAGCCCGCAAACCACCTGCCCCGCGCCCACCCGTTCGCCTATTCCCGCTACCGCTTGCTGGATGAAGGATGCCGGCGTCCAATCGGGCGTGCAGCCGCAGACATCGACGGCGAAGCGGCGCAGGATCTCCCGCCCACGCTCCGTATGCACGACCTCTGGATGGAATTGTAGGCCGTAGATGTCGCGCTCCAGATCGCCCATCGCCGCGACCGGCGCGTTTTCGCTGCGGGCCAGAGCCTCGAAGTCGGGGGGCAGTGCTTCGACGTGGTCGCCGTGGGACATCCAGACCGGGAGATCGGTTAGGCCGGAGAAAAGTGGGTTGGTCGGACCGATGAACTCCACGTTAGCCGGGCCGTACTCCTGTTTGGCGGCGGGGGCCACGTGGCCGCCCAGGTGGTGGGTCAGCAATTGCATTCCATAACAGATGCCCAGCACCGGTGTGCCTTGGTCCAGTACATAGGCGGGCAAGCGGGGCGCGTCGGGGGCGTAGACGCTGGAAGGCCCGCCGGAGAGGATGAATCCGCGCGGCTCGAGCGCCAGCACCCGCTCCGCCGGCGCGTCCCAGGGGAAAAGCTCACAGTAGACCTGCGCCTCTCGCACGCGCCGGGCGATCAGTTGCGTGTACTGGGAGCCGAAATCGAGAATGGCGATGGCGTCGCGGGTCACTTTTGCTCCAGTGTGATTTGCCCATCGCTCATATCGGCGATCACGGCCAGTGAGATGATGGGCACGTTCAGATGGGCCAGCGCCTCCCGCCCGCCCTCGAAGCCTTTCTCGATGACCGTGCCGACGCCGACCAGCTCCGCTTCGGCGTGCTCGACCAGCCGCGTGAGGGCCAGAAGCGTCGCGCCGGTGGCCAGGAAATCGTCGATGATCAGCACGCGATCTCCTGGCCCCAGGAATTCCGTCGAGACCATCAAGAAAACGTCGCGCCCTTTCGTGTGCGAGGGAGCGACTTCGACGAAAACTGGCCCGGTCATAGTGACGGGGCGAGTCTTGCGGGCGTAGACGACGGGCACGTTGAGTTCGTGCCCGGTCGCCAGCGCTGGCGCGATTCCGGAAATCTCGGCTGTGAGTACCTTGTTCACATTGGCGTTGGCGAAGCGTTGCGCCAAGGCGCGTCCGACCTCTACCATCAACCGTGGGTCGATCTGATGGTTGACGAAGCTATCGACCTTCAGGATCCCTCGGCCCAGGTTTTTGCCTTCGTCCAGGATGCGTTTTTTCAGAGTCTCCATAAAGTTCTCTCCTTCTCCATTGACTATTGGCTTCACTCCATTTTACACAATGCACATCTGACTGGCAAGTTGGGTGAGGGGAGGGAA
>CAZDYW010000247.1:0-4636 GCA_964509655.1 uncultured Anaerolineales bacterium | reverse complement strand
CGAAGGACCGCTCGCGCTCTGGCAAGCGGAAAGGAAGACGAGCCGCGGCCGAACGCCCTGGCGGGCCAGCATGCTCGCCAGTTCGTGATCGTAGAGCAAGCGCGTTTTGCCATCCTCCTGCTGCACGTAGAGCACGGCCTTTCCGAGTTGCTCGCTGAAAGCGCCGTGGCCGGTGTAGTAAAGGATGTGATAGTTTTCGCGCAGCTTTTCCTCCAGCCGCTCCGGCGTCACCGGCGGCTCCAGGAAATCCATCTCCACAGCGCCGCCCGCGTTCTCCAGGGCGGATTCTATCGTCTCTCGCTCCAGCGCCACATCGATCGGCGGCAGGCCGAACCTCTCCTCGATGTCATCGGGGTCGGAGATGACGGCCAGCACGCGGATGGGGCGCTCCTCGACGGGGCCGCCCCAGGGCAGCGCGATGGGCAGGTAGCGCGAAAACGGAGTCGCTGCATGGGCGCTGAGCATAGTTTCTTTGTGCAATAGCTCCCAGGGCAAGGCGTGCAGCTCGGCGGCGGTGGGATCGATGCGCAGGCGGATGCGGCGCTGCGGCGCTTGGCCCTGGGCTTTGGCCCAGGCCTCGCGCAGCGGGTCATCGGCGAACAGGGTCTGGAATAACTTCTGCCCGTCGGCCTGGGGATCGACGCCCGGAACCCAGGGCAGGATGTCGGCGGCGAGGTGGCCGCGCGGGAACTCCTGTCGCCCATCCGGCGTTTCCAGCGTGATCTCGACCGGATAGCCCGCCTCCCGCTTCTGGAAGATGCGGATTTCCAGATCAATGAAGGATTCTTCTGTGGTATGATTCGTCATGTGATCCCCCTCGAAACTTCAGGTGCAACGCGCTTCTGAGTTGCGTTGCGCCTTTTGATGATCAGAAAGCATGCCCAGAGCACGAGAACCACCAGGCCCAATAAGGAGGCCGCGCCGCCGACCAGCAACACACGCCCTTTCAACGTGAGGAGCAAGGCGTCCATCAGTGGACTTATGTCACCCGTGCTCAAGTGCGCGACTGCCTCGGCCGGCCCCAGGATTTCGGGGCGAGGCAGGTTCTCACAGGTCGGCCTGTAGAGCGTCCAGCCCCGATAATAACCCCAATTGACCGTTCCCAGGTTGTGAACCAGCCAGCGGCAAGGCTCCCCAATATAAATTTCCGGGGTCAAACGAACCAGCTCCTCCATTCCCCCGGAGGCGAGCAGGTGCCCATCGGGGCGCCAGGCGATGCTGTTCACACCGTATGTGTGGGGCATCAGAGTGGTGACCGCTTCCTCACGTTCCACATCCCAGATGATAACGTGCCCATCGCTCCCCCCGGAGGCGAGCAGATGCCCATCGGGATGCCAGGCCACACCGTTCACCCAGTCTATGTGCTGTTCCAGTTTGGCGATTGCTCTCGCACGCTCCACGTCCCAGACGATGACGTTCCCGTCATATGAGCCGGAGGCGAGCCGGCCACCTTCGGGGTGCCATGCCAAGCTCCCCACGCAACTTTTGTGCCCCTGCAAGTTCGCGATTGCCTCCCCACGCTCCGCGTCCCAGATGATGATGTTCCCATCCTCATCCCCGGAAGCGAGGATCTGACCGTCAGGGCTCCAGGCCACACTTTCCACCCAGGTCGGATGACCCCTCAGCGTGGCGAGCGCTTCGCCGCTCTCCACGTCCCATATGACGGCAGTCCCATCTTGGGATGCTGAGGCGAGCGCTCCGCCGTCTGGACGCCAGGCCACACTTTTCACCCAGGCCGTATGTCCCTCCAGCCGGGCCACCGTCGTGCCCTGCTCCGCGTCCCAGATAATGATGCACCCTCCTCCAGAGGCGAGCGTGCGACCGCCCGGATGCCAGGCCAGGCTGTTTATCCAGCCGGTGTGGCCTTGCAGGGTGAGCTTCGCTTCCCCGCGCTCAACATCCCAGATGATGATGTACCCATCCTCGTCCCCCGAAGCGAGGGCGCGACCATCCGGACGCCAGGCCACGTCGTAGACGGAATCCGCATGCCCCTCCAGCGCGACGGCGCTCTCATGGCGCTCCAACTCCCAGAGAATGACGCGGCTGGCCCGTGAGCCTGTGGCCAGGACGTGACCATCCGGACGCCAGGCCAGGCTATCCACGACGCCAGTGTCCCCCGCCAAGTTGATGAGCGCCTCGCCGCGCTCCGCGTCCCAGATGATGATGCGTCCATCCTTCCCCGAAGAGGCGATGGTGCGACCGTCGGGGTGCCAGGCTACAGCGCAGACAGAATCGGCGTGACCCTCCTTGACGATCAGCGCTTCCTCGCGCTCCACATCCCAGATGATAATCTGCTTATCCTCTCCACCGGAGACGATGCGACGCCCGTCAGGGCTCCAGGCCACGCTGTTCACCCAATCAGTATGCCCCTCCAGCTTGACCAGCGCTTCCTCGCGCTCCACATCCCAGATGATGATAGAGTTATCCTCTCCCCCGGAGGCGAGCAGACGCCCATCAGGGCTCCAGGCCACGCTATGCACCGGGGCGCTGTGTCCCCCCAGCGTGGCGAGCGCTTCCTCGCGCTCCACGTCCCAGATGATGATCTGCTGGTCATCTCCACCGGAAGCGAGCAGACGGCCATCTGGATGCCAGGCCACGCTGTGTACCGGCTCAGTGTGTCCCTCCAGCGTGACGAGCGCTTCCTCGCGCTCCACATCCCAGATGATGACGCTTTGATCCCAGGAGCCAGAGGCGAGGATATGCTCATCCGGATGCCAGGCCACGCTGAGCACCCAGTTTGTGTGTCCCTCCAAGGTGGCGGCCGCTTCCCCTTGCTCCACATCCCAGACGATGATGCTTTGATCCCAAGAGCCAGAGGCGAGGGTATGATCATCAGGATGCCAGGCCACGCTGGTCACAAAGCCGAGATGTCCTTCCAGCACGTTCGTGGGGACATATTCGCTGTGGTATGGAACCTGCCCCAGCACGTCCAGGCCCTCCTCATCATTCAGCTTGTTCGCTTCCAGGGCCAAGAGCGCGGCCAGGTGATAATCCTCCTCGACGAGGGCGGTCATGGCCTGGGCATTCAAGCGGCTGGCGGTGGCCCGTCTGGCGTTTGCCAGTGACCAGATGGTGAGCGAGATCAACATCAACATCACCCCGGCGGTAGCGATGGCGATGTTTCGCCGCCTGCGGGCAGTTCGGTCGGCCGTCTCCCGCTCAAGCTCTCGCTGACGGACGCTCTCGGCCAGAAATTCGCGCTCCTCCGCGATCACTTCCGAGGGGTTCTCGCTGGTGTAAGCCTGGGCCTCATCCAACTGGGCTCCCTTGAGCAGTTTCTGCGGAGCGCGACCGGCCTCCAGCCAGGCCCGCGTGGTCGCCGCCAGGGGATTGCGATAGCTCATCCGCCAGTCCCGGTTGGATTTCAAGACCGGGGTCACCAGCCGGTCGTGGGATAGCTCATACCAGCGCGCCCCCGCCCGCCGCTCGGCCCGGATCAAGTGCCGCTCCTCCAGGATGTCCACGGCCTCGTTGGGCAGCCCGGCGGTCTCGGCCTCGCCACGCAGCGCCAGCCCGCGAGTCTCCATCGGCGTGATCAAGCGCTCGCCGAACCAGCGGCGCACTTGGCGCTCGCTGACTCCCGTCTCGCGCACGCAATGCGCCAGCGCCTCCTCGTAAAAATCGGTCAGCGCCCGATCCACGTCGCCGAAAGCCTCAACCT
This sequence comes from uncultured Anaerolineales bacterium, assembly GCA_964509655.1. Taxonomy (GTDB): domain Bacteria; phylum Chloroflexota; class Anaerolineae; order B4-G1; family B4-G1; genus CAZANJ01. The sequence goes on along the minus strand of CAZDYW010000247.1, from coordinate 975 downwards.
CCTCCCACTGGATGCGGGCGTCCTCTTGCGCCGGTAAGCTCTCCCAGAGCCGATTGCAGACCACCTGGAGCTGCACCGGCTCGACGTAAGGTCCCAGAAATTTGTCCTCGTCTCGCTGACTCGCCGACTCGCCGACTCGCTTGATGCGCCGCAGATCATCGACCAGCCGCTCGGCCACGCCCGGATCGAAGGGGCAACCGGCGTTCTGGGCCGGTTTTCTCACCGCCTCCAGCGCGCCCGCGCGCTCCAGCCGCTCCATGCGGAAGCGGGCGTGCAATCGTCCGGGCAAAAGCGGCGCGTAAGGGTCCATCTCCGCCACGTGATCCTCGCGCATAGTGAATACCACACCCAAAGTCGGCATTCCCCCCAGCGCCTCCCGCACCTGCTCGAAGAAGCCGCGCGCCTCTTGCCAACGTGTCCGGTGGGTGGTGAAAAGCTCCTCGAACTGGTCGAAGATGATGATCGGCGGACGGTAGCTGAGGCTCTTCTTGCCCTCATCCAGTTTGATCTGGCGCAGGAATGAGAGCAACGTGTGAGAGCCTAATGGCTTCAGAGAAGCGTTAGGGCTCTTTGCAAGGCCAACCAACGCATTGAAGACGAAGACATTGTCCACATCTTGGGGATCGATTTGGGGCGGCAGGTCGCTGCCCACGCGCACGGCGGGGAGTAGGTTGAAGCCCTCTTCCTCCAGAGCGGGGATGATCTGCGTGTTGAGCAGGGAGGTCTTGCCAGCGCCCGACGGCGCGTAGAAGAGCACGACCCGCTCTGCCATAATCAGCGCGGTCAGGTCACGTGCTTCACGCTGGCGGCCGTAGAAGTTTCGCCGGTCGTCTCGCTCGTAGGGGCGCGGCCCGACATAGGGATTGTTTTGCATCGGTTACGCCTCCCGCTTCATCTCAGGTTTTTCAGGGGAAATCTGATCTCATTATACTCGTGATGTGTGTTGGTGCAAGATTGCTCACCCTCACTCTAACC
>CAZDYW010000246.1:0-4640 GCA_964509655.1 uncultured Anaerolineales bacterium | reverse complement strand
TGTTGTCATACGCGCCGTCCACCTTGAAGCTCATCTTGCAGGGCTTCGAGCGCTTCCCAATCCCCAGCGGCCGCCAGTTGGGCCTGTTCCGGCCACGTCTCTGGCCAGGCTAGCCTGATGCCACTCTCATCGAGGATGGATTGCAAGTGCTCGACCCTGGTGGACGCCAGGGCCTCGAACGTCACGAGGCCTGCTTGTTGCAACACCTCGGCGATCTTGGGGCCGATGCCCTCGATGCGTTTCAGGTCATCCGGCGCTGTGGGCGGTGATGTGTCAGGTACATAATCGAGTGTCATCGGCCTGACTAGACGGTGTTCAGTAAGTCGTTCCTGCCAGCGCCGCAACCACCAGAGCAGCAGTCCCAGAAAAAGTCCCAGTGATAGGCCGATAAGCCAACATTTCTTGTTACGGTCATTCATTGCGTTTTCCTCCTGTACATTCAGCCCTTGCCTCTCACAGATCAACCTGATGTGATCAGCATGATCGCTGCAATGCAAGTGCTTACGCCAATCCATTGGCGTATGGATAACTCTTCTTTCAAGATCAGGCTAGATAACAACACTGTCCCGGCCGGATAAAGTGAAGAGAGCAGCGCGGCAATATCTATTCTGGCGAATTGGGTGGCTAAGAAGTAAAGGACATTACCACCAGTGTCCACAAACCCGGTCAGTATGGCAATCGGGGAACCGATTGGCTTCGGAATAGGGAGCTGGCGTATGCTTATCAAAACAGTGATCAGGAAGATCGCGGCCAATTTAGAAAAAATAAGCGGGGTGAAAACTTGTTCTCCTTCGATTTGGGCAATCAGCGCCAAAAATCCACCAAAGCCAACCCCTGCTAACAGTGCTAAACCTAACCCTTCCTGATTTGTGTGTTCACTTTCATCCCCGGAGCGGGTTACCAGCCAAATACCCACAATCGATAACACAAAGCCGATCAGCTTCCAGAAGCTAGGTAGGCCCTCGATGAGTAACCCGGTCAGGGTGGGAATGATCGCTCCGATTACCCCAGCCACAGGAGAGACCAACGCTGAATTACCCAGGCTGAGGCCCTTGTAGAGAGCGGCCAACCCAATCGATCCACTTATTCCGGCGATCACCGCGATGACGATATTTCCTGCGGATGGAAGGCGTTCTCTCCAGATGAGGGCGAATAGGATCAACAACAACAAACTGCTGATAGTTGTCAAAAGTAAAACCTGGAACTGATTCAGCTTGCGAGAGGCAAAGCCACCGCAAAAGTCGCTTGCTCCCCAGAATATTGCTGCTGCAAGGGCGAAAGTGATGCCAATCATGAATTTGATCTCCTGTATCCGTTTAATTCTCAGATGCAACATACTCATCAGCGAAAGCGTTGAGGCTATTGGGCAGTTTGGAGTATCCTCTAGTAGCAATGTAAGGTCATCAAGGGGCGAGCCAGCCCGTAACATTCCGCAGTGGCCTGGCACGCGAAGAAGTACCAGTAGCCAGAATCACCCCAAATCAAACCCGTATCCGCGCTGCCAATTGCACCGACAAACTCCGCACGCGCGTCACAGACGGGACAATGGGGCGTGTCATCCTCATATTGAATCCACGGGGGGTATCCTCCGATCCTGCTGATCAGCTCACTTTCCAGATAGAAACCCTCGGTAAAGCTGTAGACAGCCCAGAGCCGACCATCTTCCTCGCTCACCATCTCATTCTGGGCGCTTTTTGAAATAGGATTCTCTGGACTGGATTTACCCGGCACACTCAGGAAAGGGACAATATCGACACAGAAAGGCCCGAAGCTTCGCACGCTTTCTGCAATCTGAGGAGGCGTATCAATTTGTGCCACGTTCCGCATTCGATGGGCGCTGAAGTCCGGGTACCATCGACACGCATAACCATACTCTTCGTGTGGGGGCCAAGCGAAACAGTCCCAGCAGTAAAAGAACTGGAAGAGCCCCTGACTGGCGAAGGCACCAATCCCCTTGAAGTCCGCGAAGTCGATCTGCCAGATGAATTCCAAGGGTTTCCCGCACTTATCGCACATTGGCCAGCCATCCTCGACCGGCGCGAACGGTGTGATGCCACCGATATGGGTCTGAAATCTGGACACCGTATCCGCCTCGCTGCACTTGAGCAACCAGGCCGGTTTCATGACCTCTTGCAGTGCTGCCCGATACAACTCCAGGGCGGGATGTAAGTGGGGCAATGTCAAATCGCGATGTGTTTCTGGAAGCATTTTCTCCCCCCTTAAGCGTTTCAGAGCCTCACGGGCGATATAGGCGACGCTCCGCTCAGGTCCATGGTCTTCCTTCCATGCGAGCGCTTGATCATCCATCAAGGCTGTTAGATATTCTATCGCACGCTGATCACCCAATTTCCCAAGCGCCTGGGCCGCTGCTCCACGCTGATAGCCGCTTGCCGACTCCAAGTGGGCCACAATTGGCTCGAAAGCACGCTGGTCGCGGAGCTTTCCAAGAGCATTCAGAATCATCGAAAAAGCAATAGGCATATCCTGGCTGCTCTTGAGAGCGCGGATGAGCGGTTCGACGATGTCCGGGTTAGGCTCCTCTGATTGGCAGACGTTCCAGGCCGCGTCCATCCGGATGAATGGATCCTCGTCATCCAAGGCATAACACAACGCCTCGTTGAGGATCTCCTGATCGGCCCTCCTCCGCAACCAATACAAATAGGAGTTTGCCTTCAAATTCCCATCAGTATCATAGACAACTTCATACGGCACCAGCCGGGCCAGGAAGTCCGCAAAATCCGAAGCAATATTAATTTGGTGACCATTATCCGAGACCACAAAGACGACCGGAGGATTTGATTCGGCTTGACCGTAGTCCAAGGCGATCCACGTATGCCCATCTCCGTCAAGAAGAACTAGCCCTTTGGGCAGATCCCATTCTTCGACGAGGTAGATGGTACTAGCGATGCTTAACACGCTATGCGTATCAGTACTAATTCCGGCGATTCTTCCGACGCTAACGAAGCCGTCTTCGAGGTAATGCCTTATCGAAGTTGGGATTGAGTCTTCAACCCTCAGAAGGTGCTGAGGGATGTAACCACCGTTGTGGCGCTTCATCAGGCTCACGTAGGCAAGGGGAAGCTCGACCTTCAAAAGATGTTCGACTTCATAAACCAACTCATCTGTCACGTGGAACGGATTCTGCGAGGAAGCGGATTCGATGAATTCAATATCAGTTGCTGTAGCCAAGTGCGCACTCCTAGAAGTTGCCTTCTGCCTGTATATTTCACAGGGAGGTGCAACAGACGTGATCGGCGATTCGGGTTGGATCAGTACACGATGGTGTAAATCCCATCAGTCTATGCTCGTCAATGATAATCAGAAACCATTCAAGTGGAAGCTGATGGAAGACCTTCACCTAGCTGTACCAGACATGCGAGGTTATCTCGTTGTGAAAGATATTGTAGCATGTGGCATCTCAAGCTGCAATTCTATGGACAACTTCATCATGATGAAGTATACCACACTTCGCGCCGTCTGTCTTTAGTGAAATGGAGATAAACTCATTGACCGATTCGGGCGTGGCGTTGAACTCGCACACCACCGATTCCAACCGCTCGACTGGGATCGTTTGCCCCAACAAATGGCCAGTCTGATGCATGGTCAGTTGACCAGGCATCAGACTCCCCAGTCGATTAGCCATCCAACTCCCCACTTGGCCGATGTGCAAGCAGGAGTACCAATGATACACTACTGAAGCAGTATCGATAGTCTAAAAAAGGAACGAGAAGGAGGATCGACATGTTGTTCACCAATCCATATGAAGCCAAGCTTCTGGCGGAGGAACGCATCAAAGATGGTCTCCGTGCGGCAGAGCAGGCTCAGATGATGCAAGAGATCAGACATACCAAGATGACACGGCGGGGGAGATCGATGATCATCCCCAAATTGATTGATTGGGCAGTTTCTAGATTCACCCCCTCGGCTAACACACAGGACCTACGGGCGTTGGGAAATACCCGATGAGTGCTCCTATAATTTCTGAGGATCAGATCCACTTTTTGGAAGAGCGAGAGATCAGGGTTGAGGATTTCGATGCGCCTGGCCTCATTCTTGATATTGGGGGCGGCGGTGAGGGGATAATGGGTCAGCTTAAGGGCGAGAAGGTGATCGCCATAGACCTGAGCAAGGAGGAACTGGAAGAAGCGCCAGATGGGCCATTGAAAATCGTGATGGACGCTCGCGAATTGAAATTCCTCGACGCTACATTCAACACGGTGACCGCTTTTTTCACGCTGATGTACATTCAGGATAAAGCGGATTGTGAACAGGTCTTTCGCGAGGTTTTTCGCGTGCTGAAGCCCGGTGGTCGTTTCTTGATCTGGGATACGATCATGCCCAGGCGCCTTGATACTGACAAGGAAATCGTGGCCTTCCACATCAACGTGCACTTGCCCGATCGGGATATCTCCACCGGATACGGTACGCGATTTCCGGATGAGGAAGAGGGATACTTTTACTCACGATTAGCCGAGCGTGTCGGGTTCAGCATCGTTTCCAGAGAAGAGCAAGGGGCCTCTCTCTTCCTGGAATTGAGAAAGTAGGGTGCCTGGAATTCCGCGTTCCCCCAATTCAAGAGGGGTGTTGTTCTTGGGTTGCGTTTATGCCAGCTTGTGCTAAGCTAAACACACAGATATTAT
>CAZDYW010000245.1:0-4645 GCA_964509655.1 uncultured Anaerolineales bacterium | reverse complement strand
ACTGCGTTGGTATGGAATGCGTGTTGGGGTCCTGGTCGCCTTGGTAGCCAGCCTGCTTGTAGTGCCGGCGGTGAGCAGAGGTGAGTATTTCGGCGGTACTCCCCTTTCGGATGTGGAGTATTGGGCGGATCAGAGAAAGCAATGTGACCTCGACCAGATGGAATTGGCAACGCTGATGATTGCGCCGCCGTATCCCGAGACGGGAGCGGGATCTTCTTACGCGCCGTCTCCGATGACTCTCAGCCGTTTTGACGACCAAGACGGCCTTTACTCATTCGAGAACCGAAGTAGCTACCAGGATGCTTTCTGGCATCCCGGAGTTGGCATGTGGCAACTTGATTCCGCAGGGTTGGGATCTTGGATGCCGGCCAATGATCGCATTAGCAGTTGGTCATCGGCCAACAGGAGTGCGCAGCGCATAACGGACCTATACTGTCAAGCCCGGAACTGGGGGTGGTCGAAGACAGCTGCTCGCGATTGGGCCTGGCAAGATTGGCACGCATGTGGCGGCGGAACCTGTGAGACCTTCTTCCAGGACCACTACTCGGCAGGAAGCCTCATTGGCATCTACGAAGACTGGAGCGTCGCGCGCCTTGGTGGTGCTGAGTGGCACATGTGTGAGTATAGCTGGGGCGGGGATACGTTCGGTTGTCTATATGTGGATCCAGCTCAGGCGCAGGGTTATGATGGCTGGACTGTACCGGCCTTCGGTCCCTCTCCAATCAGTGATCCGTTCTACACTTACTGGGGTAGCGACGGCACGGACACCTATGAGTATCGCCACTGGTTGAGAGAAGACACGTCATTCGATACCCAGATCTATGCAATACGGTTGCTCCCTGACAACGCCCGCGGCAATTTAGGTTGGTCTGGAAGCGACATATTGTGTGATTTAACAACGGGCCATGGCAACTGTAACTGACTGACTGTCATCAAGTAAGAGTACCTGACCACCCACGACCGGGACGCGTTCCGTTCGACAAGGCTCACGGCAAGCCTGGCGGAGATGGAGGAAGCGGGCGCAGCGGGCTTCCTCACCGTGGCATTCGTGTACCGATTGCACCGAGTTGGCGAAATGTTATAATCGGGCCGCGAGATAGCCGATGCCCAACGTCATCCGCTTGATGGAGAAGCCGAGATGGGCCAACACGTCTATTGGCATGCCCCGCTGTGGCAAATACTGTCGGTGGTTCTGGTCAGCTTGGCGCTGCTGGCGTGGCTCGTCAGACGCGCGTTGCGCCGTCCCCACTTACCGACAGCGCTCTCCGCCGTCCACCCCGCGCTGAGCAATCAGCCTCTCTTCTACTTCGACCACGTCAGCGGGATCACCGGCCTCAATCACGCCACCGAGGGATTGCTCGAGGATCTGTCGGCGTCCGAGGAGACGCTTCCGCTGGATGTGCTCAGGGACGTGCTGCTCGAGGCATACGGGGAGGCCCGCGTCGTCCAACAGCGAGGCTGGCCGGAGCCTCACCGTACGTTGGTCGCGGTTCCCGTCTTCGGGGCAGAAGATGAGGTCGCCGGTGTATGGGCGATGGTGACGACGGAGTCCCCGCCTCCGCCGGCCGAGCGTCCTGTGGACGAGCACCTCGCGGCGCAGCCGGAGGCCTGGCTGGCGTTAGGTCGGGCAGTGCGAGTGCACCGTACCCGCCCTATCGTGCACGTCAGGCGCACCGGCCCCGATGCAGCGCCGACCTGGGAGGCATATCAACTGAGCCCCGCCGAGGAGACGCTGCTGCGGCATCTGCTGGACCATCGGGGTGAGATGCAGCACCTGGAGGAGTTGTTCCGGCTCATCTGGCCCGACGAGGCGGTGGAGCGCTACGGCCTGCGCCCCGACCAGAAGAACCGTCTGCAACAGTTGGTCTACCGGCTGCGTCAGCAGATGGAGCCCGACCCCCACGATCCGCGCTATCTGTGCACCGCTCACGGCGTCGGTTACGTGCTATACGGGGAGGGAGAGCCGGCGAACCGATGAGAGGTTGGCTGCCGCGAAGCTGGGAGCGCAAACTCGTCATCCCCCTGGTTCTCGTCTGGCTGCTTTCCACGCTGGGGTGGATGGCCTGGCGCAGCGATGGGCTGGGCGGCCCTCCGCTGGTGATCGTGTGGGGCCACGACCCCGGCGACTACGACCCCCATCACACCTCGCACCCCATCGCCCAGTCGGTCTTCCGCCACGTCTGCGAGCCGCTCTTCTACGAGGATTTCGACGGCAGCGTGCGCGGGCTCCTGGCGCGGGACGAGGTGGTGTACGAGGACGGCGGACGCCGCCTGACGGTTCGCCTGCGGGAGGGCATCACTTTCCACGACGGCACACCGCTGGACGCCGAGGCCGTGGAGGCCAGCTTCGAGCGGCTGCAGCGCCTGGGCGCCTCGCCGCTGGCAGGCGACCTGCGCGGGGTCAGAGTCTCGGGCCAGCCCGACGGGCGCAGTGTGACGTTCACGCTGCCGGAGCCGGATTACGAGTTCGTCCGATTGGTGCTGACCAGTCCCTACGCGGCCATCGTCTCGCCGCAGGCGAGCGATCCGGAGGATCCAGGGTTCGTGGCCTGCACCGGGCCTTACCGCTTCGCGCCCTCCCTGTACCGACCCGGGCGCTCGCTGACGCTGGTGCGCAATGCTGACTATCGCTGGCCACCGGCCTATTTCGCCAACCGGGGTGCAGCGCACGTGCCGCGGGTTCGTTTCCTCTTCGAACCCGACCGGGACAAGCGTCTCGATCTGCTGCTGAACGGCGAGGGCTGCGTGCTCAGCCTCAGCCAGGAGCACGTCGAGACGGTCGCTGCCATCCCCCGCTTCCGGCTTCACCAAGCCACCGGCGGCGTGACCTACCTGGGCTTCAACTTCCAGCGCCCGCGCTGGCAGGACGTGGAAGTGCGCCGGGCGGTGGCGCTGGCGCTGGACAAGAGCGCCCTGGCCGAGCTGGGCCCGTTCGAGGTCGCCGAGACGCCCCTGGCACCCAACGCCGTGGGCTACGACCCCCGGGCGGCGGCCTTTGGTTATAGCTACGATCCCGAGCGGGCGCGGACGCTTCTGACCCAGGCCGATTTCGACGCCGAATCCGAGGTGGTGCTCTTGATCCCCGAAAGCAACACCTATCGGGAACTGGCCGGCGTCGTCAGGCAGCAGCTGGAGGCCATCGGGTTGCGGATCCGCGTGCGCGAGGTGCCGCGGGCGGAGATCCTGAGCCAGCGCCAGGACTTCGACCTGCTGCTGTTCGACTACGCCTGGGGCGACTACACGGCGCTGGGCATCTTCCTCGGCCCCGGGCCGCGCAACCTGCTCAGCTACCCCGGCGGCGACGTGGCCCGGTTGGTGCGGAAGGCCCGCACGACGGCCAACCCCGAGCAGCGCCAAGAACACGTGCTAGAGGCGCAGCGAGTGGTGCTGGAGCAGGCCATATGGCAGCCGCTGTTGGTGCGGCGCATCACGTTCGCCGTGGACGGGGCGTGCGTGGAGGGCGAGCGCCAATCGCCCTACGGCCAACTCCTCTTCCACGACGCCGAGACGCGCTGAAAAGGCGGCTGCAACCCCTCGCAGCGCATCACCCAAACGTATTACGCGGCCCGATGTCAGAAACTGTCAGAAACTGTCAGAATTTCGGAGCACTTCCTGTGGTATACTGGGACCGTCGCCGGAAGGTCCGGCGGCTGGTATCACCAAAGGAGATCTTCAAATGCGCAAATTGAAGTTCGTCCCAATGTTCGCGTTAGCCGCACGCTCAGCGCCGAGTGGCGCTCATCCAAGAGGTGCCAGGCCTTTCAACCTGTAGGAATCCACAGTAGACAGACCTCCTCGGCGCTGGTACACTATAATTGACTATCGTACGCTGGGCTAAAAGCGAAGAGTCGAGCACGAGGAGGGAATATGACCGTTCATGTCGTGTTGGCCGACGACCACCCGCCGACGCGCCGGGGCGTCCGCGCCGCGCTGGAGGAAGCGCCGGACATTGAGGTCGCGGGCGAGGCTAAGGACGGCGTGGAGGCGAAAGAACTGGTCGCCGAGCTTCGCCCAGACGTCCTGCTGCTGGATCTGGTCATGCTAGGCCCCAGGCCAGTCGATATCGAGCGCTGGGTGCGGGACAACTACCCGGAGACGGAAACACTGATCCTGACCGCCCACGACCGGGACGCGTTCCTGGCAGAGATGGAGGAAGCGGGCGCGGCGGGCTTTCTGACCAAGGACGAGGATACGCCCGCGCTGGTGCAGGCAATTCGGCGGGCGGCGCGGGGCGAGACGCTCTACACTCAGGAGCAACTGGATCGCGCCCGCCGCTGGCGCCAGGAGGTGGGCGCGCGCTGGGAAAGCCTGACCAGACGCGAACGGGAGGTGCTGCGGCTGGTGGTGGAAGGGCTGATAGGGACAAACCTCCGAGCGTATGGTATACTGAGTTTGTCGTCGGGTTAGCCAGCAGCTAATATCACGAAAAGGAGGTTTTGAAAATGCGTAAGATGAAGTTGTTCTCGGTGCTCGTACTGCTGGCGCTGTTGTTGAGCGCTAGTCCCACAGTAACAGCGCAGAAGCAGGATTCCAAAATCGCGAGGGTTCATTTCGCCCCCGCTACTGAACTTAGCACAGCTATGAAGGAAATGGAGCGCTATGGGGTGCGGTTACTGGCCTTTCAGCGTGCGTATAAGATAGGAGG
>CAZDYW010000244.1:0-4670 GCA_964509655.1 uncultured Anaerolineales bacterium | reverse complement strand
TGATTGGGGATGGGAGTTGCGGCGCAGATTTATCCGGTGATCCTCTGCTGGGGCCGCTGGCCGACAATGGCGGCGATACCCTAACCCATGCCCTGCTCCCCGGCAGCTTGGCGATCGATGCGATTTCTACGATCAGTTGCACCCTTCCCACTGACCAGCGTTGGATGCCGAGACCAATTGTGCAGACATCCGCCGAGACACCGTGCGACATCGGCGCGTTTGAGGTGCAAAACGAAGAGTAATCCGCTCTGGAATATGCAAATCGAAGCGACGTAGACAAGGGGATAAAATGCAACTGAGGTTCTTGCAATCACTGATCATCGCTGTTCTAATCCTTGCGGTGGGATGCACTACTTCGCCGCCCACTGCTACGCCTGTAACCCCGACGGCGACTTCACCACCGCCGACGAGGACGCCCATCCCACCGACGGCGACGGCTGTACCGCCAGCGCCAGTTGCTGCTCTGCACTTCGTGGACAGCGGTCAGCGTCTGGGCAATGGGCGCAGTTGGGACGTGGCGCTCGGTGATTTGGACGGAGACGGTGACCTGGATGCTTTCGTTGCCAACGGTCAACGCGGTGAGGATGAGAGCGCGGTCTGGTTCAACGATGGGCGTGGTACGTTCACGGCTGGCGAGCAACCTCTGGGTTACGGGATGGGCGTCAACCTGGGAGATCTGGATGGGGACGATGATCTGGATGCTTTCATCGTCAGTTGGGATGAGCCTGGCAAGGTGTGGCTGAACGATGGCGACGGAGCCTTCAAGGACACCGGCCAGAGACTGGGCGACATCGGAGGCTGGGACGTGGCCCTGGGAGATCTGGATGGGGATGGCGATCTCGACGCTCTGGTGGCGATGGACAAGGCGAACACGGTCTGGTTGAACGATGGGGACGGCACGTTTACCGATGCCGGTCAGCGTCTGGGGGAGGCCTATTCCGCGGCTGCTGGATTGGGAGATCTGGACGGTGATGGCGACCTCGACGCACTCACCGTCGGCTGGAGTGAACCGGGTAAGGTGTGGCTAAACGATGGCACGGGAGCTTTCACCGACAGTGGTCAAGCCTTGGTCTCCAGTCACATTCACATCCACGGCATGACCTTGGGCGATATGGATGGTGACGGCGATCTGGATGCCTTCATGGCGGGTGCCTCCAACCAGATCTGGCTCAACACTGGGGGCCTTCAGGACGGAACGCCGGGAGTCTTCCAGGAGAGCGAACAGAGGCTGAAGGGGCTGGCCGGTGACACCGTCGCCTTGGGTGATCTAGATGGCGATGGCGATCTGGACATCTATTTGGCCGTTGGGGATTGGACCGGTTCGGATGACAAGGTATGGCTGAACGACGGTGGGGTTCAAGAGGGAATGGCTGGTCAGTTCACTGACAGCGGCTTGGGTCTGAGTGCCGATTTCAGCTCGGGAATCGGGTTAGGAGACCTGGACGGCGATGGTGACCTGGATGCGTTTGTTGTCCACGGCCAACTGGGTAAGGACAGCGGAGGAGAGATTCCCAACGAAGTGTGGCTGAACGGAATTATTCCAGCGCCCACTTCCGATGGTGGCGAAATTGATGAGGTGACCGCATCTTCTCAATAACCTGGGAAGAATTCATAGCAGAGACAGCCCTGTTGGCCCCGAAATATTGAGATGATACAGATTGCCTTTGTTTCCGAGCAGGTTTACGGCCACTTTTCGCCAACTGATCCCGCAGCGCCTGGACTGTAGGGGAGATTCCAGAAAAATAATCCTCCCCGAATCTACTCGGTGAACTCGAATGAGCCTACGATTTCCGGGATCATCTCCACGATTCCCTCATTTCCTGCATATCGGTCGGGGAATCCGCTGAGCGCATCATTCATTACCACACGCACACCCTCGTCTGCGAGATCGGGTAATACGTACCGGATCAGTTTTACATCTTCGCTCAAAACTTCTACCTCGCGAGTCGCGGCGATGACATCACGGTTGCCATCGCTTGACAGTTCCTCGCGCTCCGTGGGCTCCGGGTAGACCCTCCGGAACTGTTCCATCGGCCCCACACAAATCTCCAAGGTAATTGCCGGGATAGCGGGCGGCGCGTTTGGATCAGGCTGTCCGGTCTGCTCGAAGCGCTCGGCCCAGGCTTGCGGGAAGAAGATCACCACTCGCTCAATGGGCCAATCGTCCGGTACACCGGGGCCTTGAGCGTTCAATTCTTTGTAGGCCCAATCCTGTGGATATTTGAAGCGGAAGCTGTATGTCTCATCCTCGAAGACCTGCCAATCGGTGATCTCTGGGTTCTCGCTCGGCTCGGCTCGAGTTTGCAGCCCTTCCGCCAACTGGGCTGTGTCGAGCATCCGTTGCAGGACCGGCTCTAGTTCTTGCAGTCCCTCGATGCTCGGCGCAACGGTATAGAAGTCCAAGCCCAGCCGCTTTTCCCCTTGAGCAATCGTGATGAGTGTGTGCGTTTGGACCGATTCCACCGCTGCTTCTTCGCCTTGCTGAGCTGCGGATGCGTAAACTTCGAGCGTGAAGCGGCGTCCTTTGGCCCATCCCAGGTCGATTGGCTGCGATTCAATGATCTGAGCATCGTTGGGCAGCATCAAGGCTTCCGGCTCCATCGGTGGCTCAAGCTCCACCCCATTCAGGGCCAGCCGGTGATCGCTGTCTGGGCCGGGCGCCCAGGCGGTCTCCGGATCGAGTTGTTGCCAGTCTGCCGGCACCTCGAAGGACAGTCCTATCTGCGGGACGCTCACAGGCCGATATGCTGGGACGCTGGATGTTTCCTCCTCGGCTTCCTGGGGCACAAAGACAACCCGGTCGCCGGAAGCATGATACTCGTAGACCTCGCCGTTCGCCTCCAGCCGAATGACGTAGCCTGGCGTGACGACCTGCAAATATGACTTCCCTGGCTCAGGGATGCCCAGGCTGGCATCGGGAAAGTCAGTGGGCTCGATGCTCTGCACGGTGATCGTCCCGGCACTGATACCCAGTCGCTTCGCTAAGTCTGCTATCGCCTTTCCCTCGTGGCTCGGCTCCTCTGGGACTACCGTTGCCGGAGGTTCCTCCCCCAGGTAGAGCCGTCCATCTTTCTCCACAATCTTGAACTCCTCGGTCGTGGAACCATAGCCCTCGGCGCCCCAGCTCAATGCGTAAGTGCCGGGCTCAAGCCGACCTTGCCAATCTATCGGCCAGCCTGTCTCGTCGGGGGCGAGGGATCGCAGCGGGATTACCTCGGCGCTGGCCCGCAGATCACGGGAGGGGATGTGGCGAATATCCATCTGACCGTTGAAGCGTTCGTCACCCTCGAACGTGCTTGCTCCAGCGTTATGCACCCCCAGGCTGATGTGAAACTCCTGATCCGAGTTAACCTGCATCAATGCTTTGAACTCAAGTTTGGGTTCTTGTTGAGCATCCGAAAAAGGGTTACAGCTCACCAAGCCGAACGCTGCTATCAGTGCTATTGCGAGATAACAAAATCTCTTGTTCATTGTTCCCTCCTGACTCTTCTTAATTTCCACCGCCTTTTCAGCGGTATGATTGGAAATCCACTCTAGGCCTCAGTATAAACGCATTTGCTGTTTAGCGCCTCATACCAAAGAATGATTCTGTACCTGGTCAGATGACCAGGGATAGTGTGGGAGAAAGAAAGAGCTCCGCGGTCAAGCGGTATCCAGAAGAGCCAGGACAGCGCCAGGGCGAGCGCGAAGAAATACCAGGGATTGGTGACTGAGGATCGTGAGTCGGTCGTTGCGTTCATTGGACGTTAGAGGCTTGGGCTTGATCTGCAATCCCAGCCAGCCCAGCAGCATCAGGGCGGCGATAACGCCAATCACGATGAACAGAATTTTCATTGGACTCTTCATTTTTTTACGATCAGAAGCAGTACGACGATGATCCCCACGTTGATCAGGAGAGCGATCAGGCCCTTCTCGACGATCATCTCCAGGCTGCCGTCCCAATACAGCAGGACGCTCGCGGAGGAGAAGATGGCCGAGCCCAGGAGTGCCGTGCGCCACCAATCGGCCTGGGCGAAGACGCCGACGCCGCTGATGACGAAGGCGATGGTCGCCAGGGTGAAGATCACCCCCGCCAGCGAGCGCGTCACCGCCTCCCCCAGCAGGCCCGAAAGCAACCACGACTCACTGGTCCAGCCCATGTCGGGCTCGAACTCGATCCATTCCTGGCTCAGCGCGACGTACCACAGATGAACCAGACCGTGCAATGTGATGAAGATACCGGACAGTACTCTAAGCATGGGATTCCTCCAAGGAGCGTCTCAAGATCAGGCCGAACAGGCTTCGGTCGTAGTTATAGCGCCACAGAAGCAAGGGAATGATCAGAAACAACGGGCTCCCGATTGTATACCAGCCCATCGCGGGGCAGATGAACACCGTCCACGCGCCGGTCCCGATCAGGCCCCAGCGCACCCACTTGTTCTTGCTCAGTGTCAAAACGCCGACCGCGAACTCGAAGACGACGATCAGCGCGGTGATCAGTTGGGCGTTGGGTATGGCGACGTTCCTAAAAGTGTTGTTATCGTGTATTTCTTTTCTTTGCTATAGTTGTTCCTCCTCAGTGGTATTATACACGTTTTTGGATTATTCGCCTGTCCACTTTTTCGGGGGAACATCATTTATAGTTGCTGAAAAGCAAAAGAAACCAGCTGTTCTCATTATCGCTGGCATGT
>CAZDYW010000243.1:0-4690 GCA_964509655.1 uncultured Anaerolineales bacterium | reverse complement strand
TTACGATGACCAGGTGCGGCGCTACGTGCGAGCGCTCCGTTCACAGTTGGGCCTGGAGGCGGAGGCGTGTATAGTCTTTCTGGATGCGGGTCAGGAGATCGCCGTTGTAGTTATCGAGGACTGAGGAGGGAGAATGAACGATCTAGAACAAGCCAAGCAGCGTTGGGAAGAGGAGACCGTCGGGCCGACGGTGGAGCGTTTCCCCGAACGAAGTGAGCAGTTCGAGACGCTCTCCGGCATTCCGCTCGAACGGGCTCATACGCCCGCCGACGTCGATGTTGACTATCTAGACGATCTCGGCTTCCCCGGCCAGTATCCCTTCACGCGCGGGGTCTATCCCACGATGTACCGCGGCCGGCTCTGGACGATGCGCCAGTACGCCGGCTACGCCTCGGCCGAGGAGTCGAACGAGCGCTACAAGTATCTGCTGGAGCAGGGCCAGACCGGCCTCTCGGTGGCCTTCGATCTGCCCACTCAGCTCGGCTACGACGCCGACGATCCGCTGGCCGAGGGTGAGGTGGGCAAGGTCGGCGTCTCCATCAGCAGCCTGGAGGATATGCGCACTCTCTTCGCGGGCATTCCGCTGGACAAGGTCAGCACTTCGATGACCATCAACGCACCGGCGGCGATCCTGCTGGCGATGTATATCGCGGTGGCGAAGGAGCAGGGCGTCGGGCCGCGGAAGCTGCGTGGCACGGTGCAGAATGACATCCTGAAGGAGTATGTCGCCCGTGGCACCTACATTTTCCCGCCGCGCCCCTCGATGCGCCTGGTGACCGATCTCTTCCGCTACTGCGCCGCCGAGGTGCCGAGGTGGAACACGATCAGCGTCAGCGGCTACCACATCCGCGAGGCCGGTTCGACGGCAGTGCAGGAGATCGCTTTCACGCTCGCCAACGCTATCGCCTACGTGCAGGCGGCTATCGACGCCGGGCTGGACGTGGACGACTTCGCGCCGCGTATCTCATTCTTCTTCAACGCGCACAACGATTTCCTGGAGGAGGTGGCCAAGTTCCGCGCCGCGCGACGGCTCTGGGCGCGGTTGATGCGGGATCGGTTCGGGGCACAGGATCCGCGCAGTTGGCGGCTGCGCTTTCACACCCAGACGGCCGGCTGCACGCTGACGGCGCAGCAGCCGGAGATCAACGTGGTGCGCGTGACGCTCCAGGCGCTGTCGGCGGTGCTGGGCGGCACACAGTCGCTCCATACCAACTCGCGCGACGAGGCGCTCTGGCTGCCCACCGAGGATTCGGTGCGTATCGCGCTGCGCACGCAGCAGATCATCGCCCACGAGTCGGGCGTCGCCAACACCATAGATCCGCTGGCCGGTTCCTACGCGATTGAGCATCTCACCGATACGATTGAGGAGGATGCACTTCAGTACATTGAGCGCATCGACGCGCTGGGCGGGGCGCTGGCGGCCATCGAGGAGGGCTACATTCAGCAGGAGATCGCCGACGCCGCGTATCAGTATCAGAAGGAAATCGAGGAAAAAGAGCGCATCGTGATCGGGGTAAATGCGTATCAGGCTGACGCGGACGTGACGGCGCTGGAGCGGCTGACGGTCGATCCGGCGATTGAAGCGCGGGCGCGAGCGCGGCTGGCAGCGCTGCGGGAGCGTCGGGACGAAGAAAGAGCCTCGGCAGCGCTGGCACGCATCGAGGATGCCGCCCACGTACCAGATGAACCGCTGATGCCCCTCTTCGTCGCCGCTGTGGAGGCCGACTGCACGCTGGGGGAGATCTGCGGCGTGCTGCGCGACGTTTGGGGGGAGTACCGTCCACAGGCGAGTATCTGAGGATTATGAATTGCAAAGGCAGATTGGTTCAATCTCTGAGATTGAACCAATCTAAGAGCTTCGCTTCAGCGAGATTGATATACCAAGCCGGAAGCAGATATGGAGGAGCAAATGAGCGAAAATACGACCGAAACCCTCTTCGAAATGGCGATCGCCGCCGAGAAGGAGGCCCAAGTTTTCTACGCGGGCTTGATAAAAAAGTTCCAGCACGTTCCCAAGGCCGTGAAGGTCTGGCGTGAGATGATGCAGGACGAAGTGACACATTTCCAGGAATTACAGAAGATTCAAGCCACACTGACTGAAGAACAGCTTCGTGCGCCGGTCGACCAGTCCATCATATGGAAAGCGGAGTCGGTGCGTGAATTCTCGGCAGAGGATAGCTTGAACCGGATTGAGACGCTGGAGGACGCTTTCCAGACCGCTCATGATATAGAATACTCTGAGGTCAACACAGTGTTCGAGTTCATCCTGACCGAGTTCGTGGACCCGGATGCACAGCGGGGGTTCGTGGTCTCTCAATTGAAGGAACATGTCGCCAAGCTGGATGCCCTCGACGAGATCGAGTGGCCGGGAAGTGTACGGGCCAAGGAACTCTAGCCTGTGCCAGATTCCGGCTCTGAGCGAAAGGATTGGGGATCTGGCGATCCCCTTTGAGCACGATCACAGGAGAAGATTCCGATGAGCACATCGATTCACCACATCGCTATCGTGGTGCATGATCTGGACGAGGCGCTGGATTTCTACCGAGACGCGCTGGGCCTGGAGATGACCGAACGCCGCGAGGCGCCGGAGGAGGGAGTGGAGATCGCTTTCCTGCCCGCCGGCGAGGGGGAGATTGAGTTGCTGCGCCCCCTGGATGAGGAGAGCGGCGTGGCCCGCTTCCTGGCGAAACGGGGGGAGGGGTTGCACCACATCTGTCTGGCGGTGGACGATATTGAAGAGGCGATGGAGCAGTTGCGCTCCGCCGGTGCGGAACTGCTCAGCGATGAGCCTCGGCGCCACGCTGACGGCACGCGCTATGTTTTCATCCATCCCAAGTCGGCCCATGGTGTGTTGCTGGAGCTGTATGAAGAGTGTGTCGCATGACGTTATGCAAGGGGCAGTGTGAGTATCATCACTTGCCCCAGTGTGGCGCCTATGCTACTGTTAGTTTTGTATATCAGCCAGAGTTAGTCAACAGGAGGGAGTTAGATGGACCAAGATAACATTCGCGTTGGTGAAGAGCCATTGAAGGATTTCTGCGTGCAAGTTTTGCAGAAGATGGATGTCTCGGAGGAAGACGCACGCCTGACAGCCGATGTGTTGGTGGCGGCTGACCTGCGGGGCATCAACAGCCACGGCGTGGCCCGGCTGCGCCGCTACGTCAACGGGCTGCGCAGCGGGATGATGATCGCCCAGCCGGAGGAGAAGGTTATCACGGAGACGCCGACCACGGCAACCATCGACGCGGGCGGCGGGTTGGGGCAGCCGGTCTCCTATCGGGCGATGGAGCAAGCTGTCCAGAAGGCCCAAGATCTGGGCGTCGGCTTCGCGACTGTGCGCAACTCCAATCACTACGGCATCGCGGGCTACTACGCGATGATGGCGCTGGAGAAGGATTGCATCGGCATTTCGATGACCAACGCCTCGGTGCTGGTGGTGCCCACGTTCGGGCGAGATGCTATGCTGGGCACCAATCCCATCGCTGTGGCGGCACCGGCGGGCGAGGAGCCCGCATTTGTGTTGGATATGGCAACCAGCACTGTGCCACGCGGCAAGCTGGAGGTTTACAGGCGGCTGGAGAAGCCGCTGCCGCTGGGCTGGGCCACCGACGAGACCGGCGAGCCCTCCACCGATACCGAGCGGGTACTGGAAAACCTGAATCAGCGGCTGGGCGGGGGCTTATTACCGTTGGGCGGAGCGGGGGAGCTTCTGCGCGGCTACAAGGGTTACGGGCTAGCGCTGCTGGTCGATATTCTCTGCGGCGTCCTGCCCGGCGCGGCCTACGCCAACCTGGTCTATCCCAAGGATGAGGAGGGCAATCCGCTGCCCTCGGCCATCGGACATTTCTTCGGCGCCTGGCGCGTGGACGCTTTCCGCCCCGTCGATGAGTTCAAGGCCGCGATGGATGATCTGCAGCAGCGGCTCAAGAATGCTCCCAAGGCGGAGGGCCAAGACCGCATCTACATCCACGGCGAGAAGGAGCATGAGGAGGCGGAGCGCAACGCCAGCGAGGGCGTGCCGCTCAATCCCAAGGTGGCGGCGGATCTGCGGGCCATCGGGGAGGAGTTGGGCGTGGAGTACAAGCTTGGGTAGTTTCAGGTTACAGGTTTAAGCGTTACAGTTCGGATCCTCTCAACCTGAAGCTTGAAACCTCGAACTCTGAAACAGGAGGGGCATTATGTCTACTGTCGAGCGCTTTGAGGATCTGCGCGTGTGGCAGGAATCTCGAGAAATTGTAGGCTTTGTTTACAAGCTGACGAGAAAGTTTCCACCTAATGAGCGGTACGGACTTGCTAGCCAGATGCAACGGGCGGCCGTCTCCACGATGTCCAACATTGCCGAGGGGTTCGAACGTGGGACAACAAAAGAGTTCATCAACTTTCTGTATATTGCAAAGGCCTCCAACGGCGAAGTCCGATCTCAAGCATACATTGCGCTTGATCTGGGTTATATCTCGCAGGCCGAGCGTGATGGCTTGATAAAATGTTGCGAGCGACTCTCTCGCCGCCTATACAACTTCATCGACTACTTGAAAAGCACGCCGATTGAAGGTACCAAATTCCTACGCGAAAGCGGACCTGTCTGGAGATTAGAAGAACCTGAAACTTGAAACAATGAAACTTAAAACTGAGAAGTATACAGTCCCTTACGGTAAATCTGAGATCGAATTCACGCTCCCGCCCGGCATGC
>CAZDYW010000242.1:0-4706 GCA_964509655.1 uncultured Anaerolineales bacterium | reverse complement strand
GCCATCATGACACACGACGCGGTGATGGTGCTGGCGGCTGCCATCGAGAAGGCTGGCTCCGCCGATCCCACAGCCATCCGCGACGCTCTGGAGCAGATCGATCCGGTTCCGGGTTTCACCGGCAACATCAGCATCGATCCGGAGACCCACAATCCCATCGGCAAGTCGGCGGTCATCATGACGGTCAAGGATGGCGCGTTCGAGTACTTCACAATAGTTGAGCCCATGGAATAGACCGGACATCCGTCTGGGAGGAGAGCACTCTTCTCCCAGACGTGCTTTTCCCGTCTATCTGTCCACTACTCCTCAAGGAGGTTCAGATGAATACAATACTGCAACAGGTGATCAATGGCATCTCCATCGGCAGCGTCTACGCCCTGATCGCCGTGGGCTATTCACTTGTCTACAGCATCCTGAAGTTCTCGAACTTCGCTCACGGCGGCGTGCTGATGCTAGGTTCTTACTTCGGCTTCTTCGCGCTGACACTGCTGAATGTGCCGTTTTGGGTAGCCTTGCCTTTGGCAATGATCGGAGCCGGGCTGTTGGGCATCATTAACGAGCGCCTGGCCTACCGTCCGATCCGCATACGCAACTCTCCACTGTTGTATCTGATGATTTCATCACTGGGAGCCTCGATCTTCCTGGAGAACTTCACCATCGTCACCATCGGCCCCAACTTTCGCACCTACCCGGAGGTCTTTCCTATCAATCCTATCATGATAGGTGATCTGAGCATCGGGCGACTAGACATCATCATTTTTGTAATCGCGGCCATATCGATGGCTTTGTTGACCTGGATCATTTACGGCACACGCATAGGCGACGCCATCCGAGCCACGTCTTACAACATGCGGGTGGCTGGCTTGATGGGCATCAACCCTGACATGATCGTGGCTCTGGTCTTCTTTTTGGCCGGTGCTTCGGCTGGATTGGGAGGGGTGTTGTTCGGCATCAAGTACACCGTCTGGCCCCAGATGGGTATTTTGACTCTCAAGGCCTTCATCGCCGCCGTAGTGGGCGGTCTGGGGAGCTTGCCTGGGGCTGTGCTGGGCGCGATGATACTGGGTGTAACCGAGACTTTCGCGGCGGCCTTCGTATCCTCCGCCTTCCGCGATCTGTTCTCTTACGCGCTGATGATTATCATCATCCTCGTCAGGCCCGGTGGACTGATGGGCACGGTTACCGGGGAAAAGGCATAGGGAGACAGAAACATGTCAGAGTATTACATCGGTATTTTAATTTTGATCGGCATCAACCTCCTCGCAGTGCTGGGGCTATCGCTGATGACGGGCTTCACCGGGCTGTTTAACTTTGGGCAAGCGGGGTTCCTGGCCGTCGGAGCATACACGGCCACCATCCTCACCACCCAATACTCGACCCCCTTTATACTTGCCCTGGTGGCCGGGATGGTGGTCTCCGTTTTGACCAGCTTCGTGATCGGCTACCCCACCCTGCGGCTCAAGGGAGACTATTTCGCCATCGCAACGTTGGGCTTCGCCGAGGTCGTGCGGCTGCTGGTGGAGAATCTGGAAAAGATCACTGGTGGCTCCCGTGGCATCCCGCGCATCACCACCTATACCAACCTTCCCGTCGTCCTGATCGCGGCCGCCCTCGCCCTCTGGCTGGTGGCTAACTATGTCGGTTCACGTCACGGGCGCAACTGCGTGGCTATCCGCGAGG
Organism: uncultured Anaerolineales bacterium; assembly: GCA_964509655.1. Lineage (GTDB taxonomy): Bacteria > Chloroflexota > Anaerolineae > B4-G1 > B4-G1 > CAZANJ01. The sequence continues at coordinate 3,026 of CAZDYW010000242.1, read as the reverse complement.
ATGAACTGGCCGCCGAATCAATCGGCATCGACTCCTTCCGTTACAAACAGATCGCCTTCGCCATCAACGCCGCGCTGGCAGGGCTATCGGGCGGACTGCTGGCCCATTACGTCGGGTTTATCCAGCCATCGATGTTCGGCATGATCAAATCCACCGAGCTGATCGTGATGGTCATCTTCGGGGGAATGCACAGCCTCACCGGCGCGGTCTTCGCGGCCATCGTGCTCACCTCGCTGCCGGAATTGCTCCGCACGGCCCAGGCATGGCGCCTGGTCGCCTACGGCGCTCTGGTAGTCTTGATCATGGTCGCCCGCCCCGAGGGTTTGATGGGGTCTTGGGAACTCACGCCAGCTAACGTGAAAGCCCTGTTCACAAAATCAGGCTCAGAACAAAAGGAGGAATAACCCCTATGCCTCTGCTAGAAATTCAAAACCTCACCAAGGACTTTGGCGGTGTGCGGGCAGTGAATGACTTCTCCCACCAGTTGGAGACGGGCGGGATGTACGCTATCATCGGCCCCAACGGCGCGGGGAAGACCACCATCTTCAACCTCATCACCGGCATCTATGAGCCCTCGAAGGGAGAAATCTACTTCGACGGAGAAAAGATCAGCGGTATGAGGACGCATAAGATCGCCCAAAAAGGCATCGCTCGTACATTCCAGAACATCCGCCTTTTCTCCGATTTCAGCGTGATGGACAATGTGCGCACTGCTTGCCACCGTTACGCCAGCTATTCCGTCTGGGAAGGTCTGTTACCCACACCGCGCCGCCAGAGAGAGGAGAAGGATCTGGCCGAGCGTTCATGGCGTCTGCTGGAACTGGTAGGGCTTGATAAACGCGCCCACGAGCAATCCAAAAACCTGCCATATGGACATCAACGGCGCTTGGAGATCGCACGCGCCCTGGCACAAGAGCCCAGGCTATTGTTGCTGGACGAGCCTGCGGCCGGCATGAACCCCGACGAGACGGTGGACCTGATGGATTTCATTGAGGAGATCCACCAGACGTTCGACCTGACCATCCTGCTCATCGAGCACCACATGGAAGTAGTGATGGGTCTGGCCGACGACATCGTAGTCATCGACTTTGGCAGCACCATCGCCCAGGGCACACCGGAGGAAGTACAATCCAATCCGGTGGTAATCGAAGCCTATCTGGGAACGGAGGAGGATTAAGCCATGGCGTTACTGGAGATAAAGGACATCTACGTCGCCTACGGCGGCATTCAAGCCTTGCAAGGCGTTTCGATCCACGTGGATAAGGGAGAAGTTGTGACCATCATCGGCGCCAACGGGGCCGGGAAATCCTCCCTGTTGAACGCCATCTCATCGGTGGTGACATACCACAAAGGCGAAATCATCTACCAGGGGGAGCAATTGCCCGATAAGTCCTACAACGTCGTGGCCGAGGGCATCATCCAGGTGCCCGAAGGGCGACAGGTCTTCGCCAACCTCAACGTGGAGGAGAACCTGCGCATCGGGGCTTACCTGCGCCGCGACAAGATAGCCATCGAAGAGGATCTGGAGCACGTCTACACACGCTTCCCGCGCCTCCGAGAACGAAAGCAACAGTACGCCGGCAGTCTCAGCGGCGGCGAACAACAGATGTTGGTCATCGGGCGCGGCTTGATGGCACGTCCGGGCGTACTGCTGCTGGATGAGCCATCGCTGGGACTGGCCCCCATGTTGGTGGACGAGATTTTCAGCATCGTCAACGACATCAACGCCGAGGGCACTACCCTGCTGCTGGTGGAGCAGAACGCCAAAAAAGCCCTCGCCGTGGCCGACCGGGCCTACGTCCTGGAGACAGGCCGGATCATCCGCGAGGGCAAAGGCATGGAACTACTCCAAGACCCCACGGTTCAGGACGCATATCTGGGTACAAAACGTGAAAAGTAGACAGCGAATAACGGACAGCGCCCAAAATCTTTTGGAACTGCTCCCCGATCAAATCATCACCATAGACTCCCACACCGCCGGCGAACCGACGCGCTTGATCGTCGGCGGTGTCCCGCCCATCCCCGGCCAGACGGTGGCCGACAAGCGCCTCTATCTCATCCGCGAATGGGACCACATTCGGCTACAACTAACCAGGGAGCCGCGCGGGCATCGCGACATGATCGCAGCGCTTGTCACAGAACCAGTGAGCGAGGGCGCGGACTTCGGGCTGATCTACATGGACGCCCGCCGCTATCCCTACCTCTGCGGCCACGCCACCATCGGCGCGGTGACCACCCTCATCGAGGCCAGGGCGGTGGAGGCCGTCGAGCCGGAGACTCTGGTGACGATAGACACACCATCCGGCCCGGCCACGGCGACCGCCCACGTGCAGGGAGGCCGAGTGGAGTCGGTAACTATCCAACTGGCTCCCTCCTTCGTCTACGGCGAGCATCAGCCCCTGGACGTGCCCGGTCTGGGGCGTATTGAGGTGGACACCGTCTGCGTGGGCGGATTCTTCGCCATGGTCTCGGCCGATCAGATCGGCCTGGAGCTGAAACCTGAGAACTCCAAGCGACTGATCGAACTGGGAATGACCATCATCGACGAGGCCAACGCGCAGCTGACCGTCCGTCATCCGACCCGCCCCGAGGTCACCACGGTGGACGTGACCGAGTTCTACACCGCCGGTAGCGCCGATGATAACCATGGGCCTAAAGGTTCTTCAGCCGTGATCTACGGCGCATCCCACATAGACCGCTCACCCTGCGGCACGGGCACCTCGGCCAAGATGGCGTTGCTCCATCATCGCGGGCAGTTGGCCCTCAATCGGACTTACGTCAACACCGGTATTCTGGGCACCACCTTCGAGGGGCGCTTGGTGGCCGAGACGATGGTGGGGGATTTGCCCGCGGTCGTGCCGCAGGTGCGAGGGAGCGCACACATCACCGGAGTGCATCGCTTCGCGGTCACGCCGGATGATCCTTTTCCAGAGGGGTTCTTGATCTAGGTTGGCTCTCTAGGATTTCGCGTGGTGGGGTGCTTGTAGGGGCGATCCAGGGCAATTGTATTTATCTGTTGCTCATCA
>CAZDYW010000241.1:0-4716 GCA_964509655.1 uncultured Anaerolineales bacterium | reverse complement strand
TATCTCCATATCAACAAACGAGGAGGAAGCACAAATGAGCAAAATCACTGTTGCAACTGTACAGATGGAGCCCAAACTGGGTCAGATGGAGGAGAATCTGATCAAGATGGGCGATTTTATCACCCGTGTCGCCACCGAGCAGCCCGTGGACCTGATCGTCTTTCCAGAGCTGATTACTACGGGATATGAGTTGGGGCCTCGCTTCCCAAGTTTGGCCCAACGAGTTCCCGGCCCCACCGTCAACCTCATCGCTCAGCGGGCGAGCGAATTGGGCGTGCATGTGGCCTTCGGAATGGCGACCAAGAAGGAGAAGGTCGAGAGCGTTCTCTACAACTCGGCCATCCTGATCGGCCCCGACGGCGACATCTTGCACGAACATTACAAATTACACCTGCGAGGAGAGGAGCGGATTACCTTCCGGCCCGGCTACCAGATCAGGGAATGTGAAACTGGTCTGGGGGATTTTGGGTTGACCGTTGGTTTGATGGTGGGATGGGATTTGGCCTTCCCGGAGACAGCGCGGAGCTTGGTGATGAGGGGAGCGGAGCTGTTGTTGGTGTGCGCTAACTGGGAGGAGCCGCACACTGAGGATTGGCGCGTTTACCTGCAAGCGCGGGCCTACGAGAACGCCGTTTTCATCGCCGCGGCCAACCGCGTCGGCGAGGAGCCCTCCTACACCTTTTTCGGCCAGAGTGCCATCCTTGGCCCCTACGGGCAATTTTATACCAGCGTCGATGAACCTACCGAGGGATACGCCGTGGCGACCATCGACATCGACGAGGAGCGGCGCCGGCGGGAGGAAACGCAGATACTGCAATGCCGCCGTCCTGGGTCCTATCGGGATATAGTGCGGAAGTACTGATCAGATCAGCTTGGGCTTGTTAACAATCTTTAACATAACCTCTCCCAATTGGCTTGACAAACTTTGAAACTCCATTATAATTGCCAACCAAGTTATGAGGAGATTGATGATGGCAGAACATGCACACAACTTTGTTATTATTCTATCCAGCTTGCTCCTTATTGTCCTGGGGGAGCTATAAGGCGCTGGGTAGCGTGCATTGAGTTGTAAGTAAGCCGCCCAGAATTGGGCGGCTTTTTTTGTGGAAACGATCTTTGTGGAAGCAGCGAGCTAAAATGACAGCGAGAAATTTTGATCAAGCTGAAACAACAAATACTTCTTCCAATCATCAGTCTTTCATGCTGGGGATAAATGAGGGCTTGCTTATTGTCGTCGTTATTATTGTACTCCTGCTTAGTCAGGAGTATCCGGTGATTGGGACGGCATCGGCAATGCCAAGCTAGGGAAAATCCCCCAGCGAATGTGAAAAAAGCCGCCCAATTGGGCGGCTTTTTTTGTTATCAATCACTTCATTCATGTTTTATGGTTCAGCAAGGAGGAGGAGAGATGAAAAGGACAGGAGCACAAATTGTATGGGAAATGTTGAAGAGAGAGGGCGTTGATGTAGCCTTCGGTATCCCCGGCGGCGCCATTATGCACACCTATCATCCCCGCCAGGAATATGGCATTCACCACGTCCTCGTTCGCCACGAGCAAGCGGCGGCCCACGCGGCAGATGGCTACGCTCGCGTCTCCGGAAGGGTCGGGGTGGCAATAGCTACCTCTGGCCCAGGAGCAACTAACTTGGTCACCGGTATCGCCACAGCGATGATCGATTCCGTGCCCATCGTTTGCATCACGGGCCAGGTGCCGACCCCGGTGATCGGCTCCGATGCGTTCCAGGAGACCGACATCACCGGCGTGACGCTTCCTATCACCAAGCACAACTACTTGGTGACCGATGTGAACGAACTCCCGCGCGTGATCCACGAGGCCTTTTATATCGCACGCAGCGGCCGGCCGGGCCCGGTGCTGATCGACCTGCCCAAGAATGTGCAGATAGCAGAGACTGAATTTGTGCCCCCAGAGGGCGAGGCGAAGTTGCCCGGCTATCGACCGGTCGGGGCCGGCGATCCTGAATTGGTGCAACGCGCGGCCGAGATGATTAACGAGGCGGAGCGCCCCGTCATACTCGCCGGGCATGGGGTGCTGATGTCGGGCGCGATGAGTGCGCTGCAGCAGTTTGTGGAGAAGACGAAAACACCCGTCGCTCTCACCTTGTTGGGCAAGGGTGGATTCCCCGAATCCCATCCACTGACGCTGGGGATGATGGGAATGCACGGCGAGGCCTACGTCAACCACGCCATTCAAGAAGCGGATCTGCTGATGGCCTTCGGCATGCGTTTCGATGACCGTGTGACCGGCACGCTGGAGACTTACGCGCCGAACGCACGCAAAATCCACGTCGACCTCGACGCTGCTGAGCTGAACAAAATCGTGCCGGTGGACGTGCCGCTCCTGGGCGACTTGCGCCAGGTGCTAGAGCAACTCATGCCCTTGGTCGGGCAGAAAAAGCGCCGGGCTTGGCTTGAGCAGATCGACGCTTGGCGCGGCGATACGCAGAAGCGGGATGTTCTGAGCCGCCCCAACAATGGCCACCTCTTGGCTCCCAACGTCATCGACGCCATCTGGGAGGCGAGTGAGGGGGAGGCTATCCTGGTCACCGACGTGGGCCAGCACCAGATGTGGGCCGCGCAGTACTACCCGCTCGACGAGCCCCACACGCTGGTCACTTCCGGCGGATTGGGAACGATGGGGTTTGGCTTGCCCGCAGCCATCGGCGCTCAGGTTGCCCAGCCGGACAAAGAGGTCTGGGCTATCGTTGGCGATGGCGGTTTCCAGATGACCTTACAGGAACTGGCGACGGCGATTCAGGAGGATCTGCCTGTTCGTGTAGCTATTTGCAACAACAATTACCTGGGGATGGTGCGTCAATGGCAAGAGCTCTTCTACGACCGCCGCTATGAATCGACACACCTGCTCAATCCCGATTTCGTTCAATTGGCAGAAGCCTATGGCGTCCGGGCTTGGCGGGTCAGCGATCCTGAAGATTGCCGTCCAGCCATTGAGGAAGCCAGAGCGCATCCAGGGCCGGCTTTGATCGAATTCCAGATCGCGCAGGAAGGCGAGGAGGGTAACGTTTATCCAATGGTGCCAGCCGGCGCCGCCTTGCACGAGATGATCCGCCGTCCTGTGTAGTTTTGATTAGCACCGTAGTTATGATTGAGGAGGAGAGAGATGGATCGGACATTAGTAGCTTGGGTAGAGGATAAACCTGGCGTGCTGAACCGCACTGCCAGTCTTTTCCGAAGACGCGCTTTCAACATCGAAAGCCTCACCGTTGGGCATACGGAAGAGCCGGGCGTCTCGCGGATGACTATCGTGGTCGATAGCGAGCGCACCGATGCCGAGAAAGTGGTGCAAAACCTTTATAAACTGGTCAATGTAATCAGAGTCGAGGACGTGACCAACCAACCGGCCGTCATGCGCGATCTGGCTCTCATCAAGGTAAAGGCCAGCAACGGCACACGCTCCGAGGTGATGCAGATCGTGGAGACCTTCCGCGCCCGTGTGGTCGATGTTGGGCTGGATACATTGACGGTCGAGGTGACCGGCACGGAGGATAAAATCAATGGCTTGTTCGAGGTGTTGAAGCCATTCGGTGTGCAGGAGATGGTGCGCACCGGCCGCGTGGCTATGACGCGCGGCAGTAACAATGACAACTGATACGTTTCACGTTTTACGCATTACGTTTCACGGAGGATATAATGGCAAAAATAGATTTTGGCGGAGTCGTTGAGGAAGTCGTCACTCGGGAGGAATTCCCGCTGGAGAGAGCGCAAGAGGTGCTTAGCGATGAGGTCGTCGCCGTGCTTGGCTACGGTGTACAGGGCCCGGCCCAGGCGCTCAACATGAGGGACAACGGCATCGACGTCATCGTCGGCGGATCCCCTGACCGTCCGCGCTCGTGGAACAAGGCGCAGGAGGACGGCTGGGTGCCCGGTGAGACCCTCTTGCCCTGGAAGGAAGCCGTGGAACGGGCCACCATCATCCAGTTCCTGGTCTCCGACGCTGGGCAGGTGGCGCTGTGGCCGACCATCGAGCCGCACCTCAGTGAGGGCGACGCGCTCTACTTCTCTCACGGCTTCGCCGTAGTCTACAACGATCAGACCGGCATCGTGCCGCCGGACTTTGTCGACGTGATCCTGGTCGCGCCCAAGGGCTCCGGAACCAGCGTGCGGCGTAACTTCTTGACCGGGAGCGGCATCAACGCCAGTTACGCCGTCCATCAGGATTACACCGGGCGTGCCGAGGAGCGCACGCTGGCGATCGGCGTTACCATCGGCTCCGGCTACCTCTTCCCCACCACGTTCGAGAACGAGGTCTACAGCGATCTCACCGGCGAGCGCGGCGTCCTGATGGGCGCCCTGGCGGGCATTATGGAGGCTCAGTACAACACGCTGCGCGAACATGGTCATACCCCCAGCGAGGCCTTCAACGAGACAGTCGAGGAGTTGACCCAGAGCTTGATCAAGTTGGTCGCTGAGAACGGGATGGATTGGATGTACGCCAACTGTAGCACCACGGCCCAGCGCGGCGCGCTTGATTGGCGCCATCGCTTCCGAGGGGCAGTCGAACCGGTCTTTGACGAGCTTTACGACAGCGTCGTCGCCGGCGAGGAGACGCGCATCGTGCTGGAGGCCAATAGCGCTCCCGACTACAAGGAGCGGCTGGAGGAGGAACTGCGCGAGATGCGCGAATCGGAGATGTGGCAAGCTGGCGCGGCAGTTCGTTCGCTGCGACCGGAGAGCTGG
>CAZDYW010000240.1:1407-4720 GCA_964509655.1 uncultured Anaerolineales bacterium | reverse complement strand
GCTGGCGCTGTGGCGCCGAGCTGGTCTTCCGCCTGGTCGACGAGTGGTTCATCTCAATGGATGAGTTGCGCCACGACATGATGGACGTCACCCGTCAGATCCGCTGGATCCCCTCCTTCGGGCTGGAGCGGGAGCTGGATTGGCTGCGCAATATGCACGATTGGATGATCAGCAAGAAGCGCTATTGGGGCTTAGCGCTGCCGATCTGGGAATGTGAGGAGTGCGGTCACTTCGAGGTCATCGGGGACGAGCACGAGCTGGAGGAGCGTGCTGTGACCGGTTGGGATGAATTCGAGGGCCACACACCGCACAAGCCCTGGATCGACGCGGTGCGCATCGAGTGCCCGGAGTGCGGCGCCGAGATGAAACGGGTCGCCGATGTGGGTAATCCCTGGCTCGACGCTGGGATTGTCAGCTTCAGCACGCTGCGCTATCGCACCGACCGGGAGTACTGGGAAAGATGGTTCCCCGCCGATTGGATCAGCGAGTCATTCCCCGGACAGTTCCGCAACTGGTTTTATAGCTTGCTGGCGATGGCGACGGTGTTGGTCAACGAGCCGCCCTTCGAGACCTGCTTCAGCTACGCCTTGCTCTTGGCCGAGGATGGGCGGGAGATGCACAAATCCTGGGGCAATGCTATCGAGTTCAACGAGGCCGCCGACCAGATGGGTGTGGACGTGATGCGCTGGCTCTACGCTCGCCAGAAGCCCGAAAAGAACTTGCTTTTCGGATACGGCAAAGCGGACGAGGTGCGACGCCAGTTCTTGATCCCCTTGTGGAACGTCTACTCCTTTTTCGTCACCTATGCCAATATCGACGAGTGGGAACCCGATGGGACCGGTAAGTTGGTGGATTGGGAAACCGATGAATTGGGAGAGGAGCAATCTACCAGCCTGCTGGACAAGTGGATCCTGGCACGGCTGAATCAACTGGTCGCCAAGGCCACCGACCGGCTGGAGAATTACGACGCCTACGCCACGACAATGGCGGTCGAGGAGTTTCTGGACGATCTATCCAACTGGTATGTTCGCCGCAGCCGACGCCGCTTCTGGAAGAGCGAGAAGGACGCGGATAAGAACGCGGCCTACGCCACGCTCTATCACGTGCTGACCACGTTGGTCAAGGTGCTGGCGCCTATTCTTCCCTTCGTCACCGAGACGATGTACCAGAACCTGGTGCGCTCGGTGGATGCGGACGCGCTGGAGAGCGTTCACCATACCCTCTGGCCCGAGACGAACCTGGAGCTGGTGGACGAGGATCTGTTGATGCAGATGGAGTTGGCGCGGGATGTGGTGACCCAAGGCCACTCCAGCCGCAACAGCGCGGGAATCAAGCTGCGACAGCCTCTGGCCCGCGCTCTGATTCACCTGGCGGCTGATCTTGGCGAGCTGAGCGATGAGATGGTGGATTTAGTGCAGGACGAACTGAACGTCAAAAAGGTCGTCTTTGTGGAGGACGAAAGCGAGTTGATCGATTACCGACTGCTGCCCGATAGCCAGACGCTCGGCCCGCGCTTCCGGGAGAAATTCCCGTTGGTCAAAGCCGCGCTGGAGGAAGTGAAGGATGCAGCGGCGGCAGTGCAGCGATTGCGGGCGGAGCTTCCTTTGCAGATCGAGGTGGATGGTGAGGAGGTCGAGTTGGCACCCGACGAGGTGGTGGTGCGTGAGGAGGCGGGTGAAGGCTTGGCTGTCTCATCAGAGCACGGCGTGACCGTGGCGATGGACGTCGTCATCACACCAGAACTGGCCGCCGAGGGTCTGGCGCGGGACGTGGTGCGTCGCGTGCAGAGTTTGCGCAAAGAAGCGGATTTCGACTTGGACGACCGCATCGTCACCACTTACCAGGCCGAAGGTGAGCTGGCTGAGGCTATCGAGATGTTCCGCGACTACATCGCCGCTGAGACGCTGAGCGAGGAGTTCGTCGTCGGTTCGCCAGAGGAAGATTCTGTGGCAGTGGATGAGGATCAGGTAGAAGGTCACCTGCTCCGCTTTGGCGTGCGAAAGGCCTGAGCGCCGGTTTTGAAAATCCTATGACGTAGGGGCAACCCTCCGTGGTCGCCCGCAATTGCATCGGGCAAGCACGTAGTCTTGCCCCTACGAAGGCTGTGCTTAGCGAAGTGGGCTGCATAAACTGATTTTTCAAATGGCCTCTGAGCTTCTCGGCACTGCTGAGCTTGTGCTCTTGTCAAGTTGGGCTGAGTGGAGTAGAATATGAGTCCGTCAGTGTGATGAGTGATGTCTGTCTGGATAAACTGAGTAGATGTCGAGCTGGATTTGATTTAGTCTGAGATAAGCAAGGGAAGGAGGGACAAATGCCTTTCTCGTATGAGAGAGCCAAAAGAGAGCTTCTGGAGGAGCAGGAGAAGCTACAGAAGCAATTGAAGCAACTGGACCGTGGCGAGTATGAGGGTGTAGGATACGGCAATCACATGGCCGATGACGGCACCGAGGCTTTCGAGCAAGCCGTGGGAGTGGCGATGCGGCGCAAAATCGAGTCTTCGTTGGAGAGCGTCGAGCGGGCATTGGGCAAGTTCGAGGATGGGACCTACGGTATCTGCGAAGAGTGTGGGGGCAGAATCGACCGAGCTCGTCTGGAGGCCCTGCCACAAGCGGTTTATTGTCTAAATTGTCAGTCACAGCACGAGTACGGGGGAGCACGGTAGGCTCTTGAGAGAGAAGAAAAGAGACCTTGGTGTCCTGCTGATCGTGGTGGCGTTGGTTTTGCTCTGTGACCGGATCAGCAAATATCTTGTGGTTTCGGGATTGTCAGAAGGGCAATCCAGGAATTTAGCAGCCTGGTTGACCTCCGTTTTCCACATCACTTATGTGACGAATACGGGCGCGGCCTTCGGCCTGCTCCCCGGCTGGGGTGGATTTTTCATCGTCGTCGCCGTAATTGTCATCGTGGTTCTTGTGATGTACTACATTCATCTACCCGATGGGCAGTGGCTAGTGCGGATCGCGCTGGGCCTTCAGCTTGGTGGTGCCATCGGTAACCTGATCGACCGTTTACATCAGGGAGCTGTGGTGGATTTCATCGATCTCAACTTCTGGCCCTTACAAAACTGGCCGATTTTCAACCTGGCGGATGCATCCATCGTCACCGGCGTGGTGATCTTGACAGCGGTGATGTTTTGGGAGGAATGGCGCGAGCAAAAGGGGCATCAGATAGCTAAGCCTGTTTTAGAGGAGTAGAGGACAGAGCTTCCTTCATCCTTTGCAAATAAAGCTCCTTGACCAACCTTGGTCAGGGAGCTTTGTGTTGTGATCTCTGTGGGATTTGGGTTGAGTTTTGAGATAGCGTGTGGTAAAAT
>CAZDYW010000240.1:0-1307 GCA_964509655.1 uncultured Anaerolineales bacterium | reverse complement strand
GAGCAAGGCATTGAGCAAGGCATTGAGCAGGGCATTGAGCAAGGCATCGAGCGTGGCGTCTTACGGGCCACGCGTGAGGCTGTGCTCGATATTCTGGAGACGCGCTTTGCTACACTATCCTCGACCATAGCGGTGATCATCGCCGAGATCGACGACCTATCAAAGTTGAGGGAACTGCGTAAGCGGGCGCTCACGGTGTCCTCCCTGGCAGAATTCCAGCGGGTATTGGAGACTTATACGACGAGAGAGCGTTCCGTTTCTGTCGCATGAATTTGCTCAGGTGTAGTGTAGTGCAACCTGCGTCGAGCAAGAGGCAGCGAAAGATTTGAGGATGACTGAAGTAAAGAGGACGAATCCATCAGACCGTGATGCAGATGCTGCGTCAAACTCTACTCCGCCTATTATATCCTTCATCGCCGAGGAAGATGGCAAACGACTGGACAAGGTCGTCCGTGATCGCGTGCCAGACCTCAGCCGCACCAAGGCTCAGCGCTTGATCGATGACGGCGCGGTGACGGTGGATGGAAGATCGCGCAAGCCAGCTTATCAGGTGGAGCCGGGAGAGCAGGTAGTGGTCAGGTTGCCTTCGGAGGAGCCAGAGCCGGCGCTCCAACCAGAGCCTATTCCGCTGGACGTGATCTATGAGGACGGCCATCTACTGGTGGTGGATAAGCCGGCCGGCCTGGTGGTACATCCGGCCCCCGGTCATCCCGGCGGCACGCTGGCAAACGCCGTTTTAGCCCTTTGCCCCGACATCATCGAAGTGGGTCAGCCGGATCGACCAGGGGTAGTTCATCGTCTTGACAAAGAGACCTCCGGTCTGATTGTCTTCGCCAAGAGTGAGGCGGCATTAACTGCGCTTCAGCAGCAATTCAAGCGGCGGGAAGTTTCCAAGACCTACCTGGCGTTAGTCGAAAGCCAAGTGCAGCCGCCGGAAGGGATCATCGAAGTGCCGATGGGGCGTGACGAGCGCCATCGGCAGAAGATGGCGGTGACGCGGGATGGGAAGTACGCTCGCACGCGCTATCATACAGCCGAGCGTTTTGAGGATCACACCTTGCTGGAGGTCCACCCCTACACTGGACGTACCCACCAAGTGCGGGTGCATCTGGCTTGGCTGGGCTATCCGGTGGTGGGTGATGTTGTCTACGGGCGCCGCCGGCAGGAACTGCTACACGGGCGTCACTTCTTACACGCCGCGCGATTGAGCTTGACCCATCCCGAGACGGGCGAGAATCTGATGTTCGAAGCCCCGCTGCCACCGGAGCTGTCCAAGCTTCTTGAGCGGTTGCGCCGATCTATCAATG
>CAZDYW010000239.1:0-4728 GCA_964509655.1 uncultured Anaerolineales bacterium | reverse complement strand
AATCCCGTAGGGGCGGGACTCTGTACACGCCCAACTCTCTTAGACAACAAGGAGTAATATATGTCGAACGAAATTAAGTCGATCAGCAATCCGCGCTTGCGCCTCGATATTTTCAGCCCTGAAGATGTCCAGCGCATTCATGAAGCGACGTTGGAAATCATTGAATCCATCGGCGTCAGATTCCCCCTGCCCCAGGCGCTCGACATTTGGGAGGAACATGGCGCTTCGGTGGACCGTGACACGATGATCGTCAAAGTGGAGCCTCAAATCATCGAAGAGGCCCTTAAACATGCCCCGCCGGCCTACACTCTGGCAGCACGTGACCCCGCCCAGGATTTGCCCCTGGACGGTAACCACGTTTATGCGGGGACGGATGGCTGCGGTGTGCAGGTGATCGATATAGAGAGTAGTGAACTGCGGCGCTCCAGGTTGCAGGATGTGCGGGACATCGCGCGGGTGGCCGATTACGTGCCGGAGGTGGCCTTCCACTGGGTGCCTGTCTCGGCGCAAGACTACCCCGCCGAGAGCCGAGGGTTGCACGAACTGCTCGCTGTCTGGGAAAATTCCACCAAGCACGTGCAGACGGAAAGCGTCTACTCGGAGCACGAGGCGCGGGCCAGTGTGGAGATGGCGGCCGCTATCGCCGGCGGGCGGGACGCTCTACGAGAGCGCCCGGTACTCTCCATTATGCAGTGCACCCTCTCCCCCCTGGGCCACGATGGAGGCAGCCTCGAGGCCGCCCTCATCGCCGCGGAGGCCGGGCTGCCGGTGGGCTTTATGACGATGGCCTCCTGTGCCTCCACCGGGCCGACCACGATGGCCGGTAGTCTGGCGGTGGGCAACGCGGAGGTGATCAGCGCCTTGGCCTTGATCCAGCTGGCTTATCCGGGCGCACCGGTCTTTTACGCCGCCGCGCAGACGGCGATGGACCTGCGCACCGGGGCCTATACTGGCGGTGGGCCGGAGGATTTCCTTTTCGGCGCGGCCACCAACGTGCTGGCCGATTTCTACGATGTGCCCCTGTCGATGGGTTCCTTCGCCACCGGCGCGAAAGAGCCTAATTGGCAAGCAGGGCTCGAAAATAGCCTCTCGACCTTTATGGCTTCGATTGTCATGTCGGATATGCTGCTAGGGGTGGGGTTGCTAGATGGCAGCCGCATCTGGTCCTACGCGCAGATGCTGATGGATTGTGAGATTTTCAGCATTGTCCACAAGATGATGGAGGGCATTTCCATCAACGAGGAGACGCTGGCTCTGGATACGATTCGCGCCGTGGGGCCGGGCGGTCACTTTTTGACCCAGGAGCACACTCTGAGCCATATGCACGATCTGTGGCTTCACAATTTTATGGATCGTCGGCCCTACGAGGAGTGGGAGGAAAAACGGGATGGTGCCCCGGATTGGGCCCGCGCGAAGGCCAGGGAGATTCTGGATACGCATCGCCCCACGCCACTCGACCCCAAGCTTTTAGAGGAACTCCAGCGGATCATCGACTCTGTCGAGAATGAATAGCGAATGATAGATCAGATTGGTTCAATCTTGGAGATTGAACCAATCTCCATTCTTGATTTGCTTCGCGGGCAGCCAAATGGTGAATAAACTACCCTGACCGGCCTCGCTTTCCACGGTTATCTTGCCGTTGTGCAAATCTACGATCTCTTTCACAATCGCCAGGCCCAACCCGGTGCCAGAGACCTGCATCTGCCGAGGATGTTCACCTCGAAAGAAGCGATCGAAGATGTGCGGCAGCTCATCCTCCGGAATGCCGATCCCTGTATCCTCCACCGACACCGTAGCCCAGTCGCGTCCCCCTGAGCATTTGGCGGCTGTAGAAATGGTAATCTGACCGCCTTCCGGAGTGTATCGCAAGGCGTTCATCACCAGATTGTCCAATACTTGTGTCATCCGCTGTGGATCGACTTGGACCATCAAATCCGATTTTGCTGGGTGATACTTCAACTTCAAGCCTTTTCTCTGAACTCGCATTTGATGATTGTTCACAAGCTTATGAGTCAGTTCATTCAGCAGCGTCGGTCGAGCTTCTAAATCCAAGCGACCGGCATCCACGCGCGAAATCTCCAGAATGGCCTCCACCAGTTCTACTTGATGATCAGCCTCCTTTATCAAAAGCTCCAGAAACTCCTCTCGCACTTCAGGCCGGGTTCGCATTTGATGAGCAAGCAACTTGATGGCCGTGATCGGTGTGCGCAGTTCGTGGGAGACGTTGGATACAAATCGGTTCTTCATCCGATCCAGGGCTTTGAGCTGACTAATGTCATGCACTGCCACCACCGCCGCAGCACTACCCGCCTCCTGACCGGAGATCGATGCCACCCTCAATTCCAGGTCTCGGCCAGCCAGCTCCAACACTTCTTCGGGGTGTTCATCGGCGCACTGCGCCAAGCGCTGCACACATCCCTCCAACCTAGCGGCGTCCTCCGGGGAAAGCGCTTGATCAAGCCAGATCTCGGCGACGGCGTTGGTCTGCAAGATGTTCCCCTGCAAGTCGGTGACGATGATACCCTCGGCGATATTGTGCAAAATGGCCTCGAGCTGAGCATGCTGGGCCTGTAGCTCAGCTGTGCGCTCCTCGACTCGCTCCTCCAGTCGCTGAGCGTACTCTCCCAGCCTGCGGTGCAAGCGAGCGTTCTGGATGGCAATGGCCGCATGAGCCGCGAATAACTTCAGCAACTCTACATCATCGGGCGAGAAATTGCGCGGAGGGAGTGCCATGACCTCCAAGACGCCCAAAAACTCATCCCCCCAGCGTACGGGCACGCCGACTTCGGCCATTTCGCGCACATGCTCGCACCATCGCTCTGAGCAACCCTCCCAGCATTCATAATTATCAACAATGATGGCCTCACCCTTCTCCCAAACTTTGCCGGCCAGTCCTTCCTTATAATTGATGACAGAATTACTGGGGGCCGAGGGAAGCCCAATTTGAATAGTGAAATCGAGGACATCACGGCCTGGTCGATGCAGGCTTAGGCTGCCTGCTGCTCCCCCCATCAGATCGACCGCCTTTGAGACTATAGCTTGTAGGAGCTTATCCAGTTCTAACTCACCCGTGATCGCCAGCGTCACCTCGCGCAAAGACTCCAACTGAATTGTACGCTGTCGCAGGGCCTCGTTAGTCCGCCGGCGCTCCTTCTCGGCGCGCTTGCGCTCAATGGCATACCACATAGAGCGGGTGAGCAGCCTGCCGTCCACTTGCCCTTTGAAAAGATAATCCTGTGCACCCTCCCGCACGGCCCTCACCGCCAGCTTTTCATCATCAAGATCTGTCAACACGATGATGGGCAGTCCTGGAGCACGCTCCTTCATCTGGGCGAAAGTCTCAAAGCCCACGCTATCCGGCAATGAGAGATCGAGTAGAACCAAATCGAAATGATTGCTTTCCAAATGCTCCAAGCCATGCGAGAGATAGCCGACCCGCTCCAAATCAAAAACAGCCGCATCGGCACCGACCAACATCTCCTGGATCAGATTGGCATCTCGCAGGTTATCCTCGACTAACAAAACCTTGAAGCGCTCCATCATTCCTTATCCCTTCGGCATCGTAAAGATAAATCGTGAGCCCTTCCCCGGTTCCGAATCCACCCAGATACTCCCCCCGTGTCTCTCTACGATGCGCTTGCAGAGAGCGAGGCCGATGCCCAATCCTGGATACTCATCCTCCGTATGCAACCGCTGGAAGACTTGGAAGATGCGCTCGGCTTGCTCTGGGTCGATGCCGATACCATTGTCTGTGACGGAAAACCTCCACTCTCCACCTGCATCCTCAGCCGAGATGTGCACGCGCGGTGGTTCATCATCGCGCCGAAACTTGATTCCGTTGGCGATCAAGTTCTGGAATACCTGGGCCAACTGGGCCTCGTCAGCCATCACGGTGGGCAATGGGTCATAAGTCACCTCAGCGCCGCTCTCCCGGATCACCCGTCCCAGTGCCATCAGCGTGCGCTCCACGACCGCCTCGACATCGGTCGGAGTGAACTCCTTGCCGCGCGTATCCACTCGCGATAGATCCAAAATCGCGTTGATCATCCCCTGCATACGCTCGGCGCCGTCCACAGCATAATCGATAAACATATCCGCCTTTTCATCCAACTCGCCCCGGTAGCGCCGTTTCAGCAGTCCCAGGTAGCTGGCTACCATGCGCAGCGGCTCCCGCATATCGTGAGAGATAACGTAGGCGAACTGCTCCAAATCCTGGTTACTTCGTTCCAGCTCGGCGGCGTAGCGCTCAATCTTCTGCTGAGCATCTTTGCGCTCTGTGACGTCGCGAAAGCTGGCAACAGCCCCGTATAATTGTCCTTCCTCATCCAACAGCGGCGCTGCGTTTACGGATAGCCACTTCTGCTGACCGCTGGGAGCCTCGATGCCGTGCTCATTACTCCTCACTTCACACTTCTGCTCCAAGGCAATGGTAATAGGAAGGCGATCGGGGGGATAGGGATTACCCTCCTCGTCGATCTGTTGCCAATCCCGCTCATAGTAATATCGCCCCAGAATGCCATCTCTACGCACCTCAAGGATGCGCTCCGCGGACGGGTTGGCATAAGTGATCTCCCCTTTCAGGTTCACCACGACCATGCCATCGACCATGGTCTGTAACATCTGATCCAGCCTGCGCTCCGAATCCCGCAGCGCTTGCTCCATCTGTTGGCGCTCGGTGATGTCGATGGCGTAGTGCAGGTAGGTCTCGTCGTTGATCGGCACCCACCA
>CAZDYW010000238.1:0-4738 GCA_964509655.1 uncultured Anaerolineales bacterium | reverse complement strand
TCCATCCCCCTTCGCCCAGAGAGAAAGCTATCCAACCTTACCACACTCTCCACAGCCAGCTTGTTGGGCGAAGTGATCCAGCGTGTTCATGAGGGGCGCAGTGTGGGAGAGATGTTCCAGCGCTACCAGCGTTATAAGTGAACAAAGCAGAGCGTTACAGCCCATCTACCAACACACGTGCGCGTAAATCTTCCCGCGTATGCTCCCAATAATTCGGGGAGAAAGATGGAGCGCCAGCATCTTGCTGGCTTCTGTGCCGTCAAGATGACGGCGCTCCCCTTTTCAAGACCTGACAGGTTTACAGAAGAGCAAAACCTGTCAGGTCTATCACAAAACCCGAAGGGACTCAGAGTCCCTTCGGGTTTTCGTTCGCGCCTGGGCGCTGGAAGCTCTATCTCCTAAACAACTACTCTGGTTAGATTCTCTACTCTGCCGAAGTGTGCGTCACGAGTGACAAGCGTCAGGTCATATTGGAATGCAATTGCCGCTATCCACAAGTCGTTTTCCGGGATGGGACGGCCACTTTGTCGTAGCCGGTTCTTGATTTCACCATACCAACGCGCAGTCTCGGCATCACAACTCAAGATAACATTACTCACAGAAAAATCATCTATACGCGCCAAGTTGTCCTTCACTCGACTTGACTTATGTGCTCCATAATACAGTTCCCCAATGAAGATGCTGGGGATAAAAACCTCCTCGGTATCTTTGAGCAAGTCTACCACAGCAGGATCACCGGCAAACAGAGCAATCACGATGTTAGTGTCCAGCAGGCGCTTACCATTCATCAGAGTCAACCTGTTCGCACCCAGCCTCAATCGCTTCTTCCATAAGCTGCAAATCGTTCAACGGGATAGCACCCACAAACCGCAACAACCGCTTGCCGGGGACTCCAGACTGAACGGCAGCTCGCAGTGTCTCCACAAACAACAGGACTTGCGACTGTAGACTGTAAGGAAGCGTCTCCAATTGTTCGGCCACTTGAGTAACAACAGCACTGCTCATTATTGGCTTCCTACTCTTATCATTCCTGTTGACCGGATGCCAGCTCACCAACGATGGCATTATACAATGTTTCAAACAAGGTACAAGCAGAGAATCAGCCCAGCTGCCACAGACACTCAAGCGGCGCACGGCCTAGGGTCTGTTTTCAAGACCTGACAGGTTTACAGAAGAGCAAAACCTGTCAGGTCTATCAAGCCTCTTCACTATCCCGCTTGCTCAGGTAATGAATCCCAGAGTCGATCTCGACGTAGCCCTCTTTTCGGAACAGGGCCAATGAAGCGGGATTGTCGCTCTCGACGAGAGCAGCGATGACGCGCATGCCCTGCTCGCGCAGCACATCCTCAGCCGCCGCGATCAGTTGCGCCCCATACCCTCTGCGGCGATAGTCAGGGTCCACAACCAGGCGGTTGATCCAGCCTTTGCGGCTATCGTGCGTGGCAACGACAGCGCCAACCAGTTCACCGGCAACCTCCAACCCCAGAATAGTCTGAACTCCACTGGCAAGCTGACGTGCGACGGCTTCGCGGCTATCCCGCCCCGACGGCTTGAGGGAATGCAGGCCCGCGCGGCGCCATAGGGCCAGCAGATCGTCGTAATCCTCCATCCCCAGGCAACGAATATGAGAGGTAGGTGAAATGGAGCGACACCATTCCTCGCTTTTCCACAACACATGCTCGGCTCGCTTGCGTTCGGTGATATCCATAAAGGTCACGATTACCTGTTGCAGGTCACCCTGACGATCAAACACAGGATCAGCGTTGACCAGCGTCCACACCCGCTCACCGCGCCCGGTATGATAACCTCCCGCGATCATATTCCTAACCGGCTCGCGGGTAGCAAGCACCTGGCTCACAGGGTATTCTTCCACTGGCATAGGCTTTCCATCCTCGCGCAAAAGCTCCCAATCATCCTCAATTAACCTGCTGCCTATTTGCTCCTCGGTCAATTCGAGTATTTCCTGTGCCACAGGGTTAATGGTCTTAATCCGAGTAGTCTCGGCATCGTGAACCACGACCCCCACCTGTAGCCCTTGGATCAGCGAACGATAGCGCTCCTCGCTCTCACGCAAGGCTTGCTCGGTCCGCTTGCGGTCGGTGATGTCTATAAACAGAGTCTGAGTGGCCGAGGCTCCATCATACTCAATCCGTGAGCTGTATATCTCAATCCAGCGGACCTCTCCGCTTTTATGGATGATGCGATATTCATGCCGAGGCGCTACATCCTCGCCATGCAGGCGAGCACGGAAACTCTGGAAAAACATGTCGCGATCTTGAGGATGGATCAGCTCCATGAGATATTGAGGACCGAGCTTTTCCAGTTCATCCGGCGAGAAACCCGTGATCGCCTCCATCGGCTTACTGGCGAAAGAAATGCGCAGGGGATTGTCCTGAGCTATCACCATTCCCTGAAGCGACCGCTCCACCAGCCCACGGTATTTGCTCTCACTCTCCCGTAATGCGCTCTCCACCCGCTCGCGCTCCGCGATCTCCGCCTCCAATTTCTCGTTGGCCTCTCTCAACTCTCGGGTGCGCTCATCGACGCGTCGCTCCAACTCACCATGGGCCTTTCGCAAGGCATGCTTGGCCTGCTGACGCTCGATGGCGTAGATGAGAGAATGAGCCAATAAGGAGCCGCTCATCTCCCGTTTGAACAAATAATCCTCGGCCCCGATGCGCACCGTTCGGCGAGCCAGTTCCTCATCATCCCGCCCAGTGAGCACAACGATGGGCATATCCGGGGCGTGGGCGTGGATCTTCGCGAACGTATCCCCGGCCCGACTGTCCGGCAAGTCAAGGTCAGAGAGCACCACATCGATACCGCCCCTATCCAAGCGCTCCAGTCCAGCATTGGTGCTGCTTACATGCTCCACCTCAAAACTGGGGAGGTCCCACCCCAGTCGAGTCGCCTCCTTCAGTAGCTCCTCAATTAGAAGCGCAACGGCGGTGCTATCCTCAATCGACAGGACACGGATAACTTTCTCGCTCATAAGCCCTCCAAAATGTTAAGAAGCGCAGCACTCATTGAGGAATACTTGAGCCACACACGACCAGATCCCCTCGCAAGATGACCTTACGCGGTGGGCGATCAGGGTTCTGCACACGCTGGAGCAGTAGCTCCGCCGCCGTCGTGCCGATCTCGTAGGTGGGCTGAGCGATGATGGTAATGGGTGGTTCAACCAGCGCGCCCCAGGTCGTCTCGTCGAAACCGACCAGCGCCATATCATTGGGGATGCGAAGCCCACGCTCGTGGATAGCAATATAAGCACCGGCGGTGAGCAAACTGTTGGTGGTGAGGATCGCATCCGGAAGCTCATCACACTCCAGTAACTCCAGTGTTGCCACCTTCCCGGACTCGATCTTGGGCGGGATGTAAACCGCCTGCCCCTTCGGCAGCTTCAGATCATGGGCCTGAAGCGCCTGCTCATATCCCTTTCGGCGCTCACGCCCGGTGACGCTGGCTTCACCGAACAGGCCCGCGATGCGTCGATAGCCACTCGCGATGAGATGCTCCGTCAAACGATAGGCCGCATCGACGTTATCGATCAGCACCATATCGACAGCGCTGCTTTGCACCGCGCGGTCGATGATGACCGTCGGCACGGAAATATCCAATTCGCCGAAATTATCAGCCGCTTGTCGCGTGGGCGAGTAGATAATCCCGGCCACATTCTGGGCGTGCATCAGCTCCAGATAAAGCGCCTCCTTATCCGGGTCCTCGTCGGCATTACAGAGAAACAGAGCATATCCCTGCTCGTGCATCGCATCCTCGACCGCGCGACTGACATCGGTGAAGAAGGGATTACGGATGTCAGAGACGATCAAGCCCACGGTAGTGGAACGCTGGGAACGCAAGCTACGCGCCACCAGATTGGGCTGGTAATCCAATTCCTCCACGGCGGCCATGACGCGCTGGCGCATCTCGTCACTCACGTTCTCCTTGCCGGAAAGCACGCGAGAGACGCTCGCGGTCGACACACCTGCTGCCTTAGCCACATCCTTGATTTTGACCATACCCCCTCCTCTCAACGGCGCAACAATCGTGTAAACGATTTCTTTAACTCTTCAATGAACCCCCTTGTGAACTTGACGTATTGTAAGCGAATTTCATTCAGAAGTCAAACCCCATCCAAGCGGGTGATTCCTCCGTGGTCACCCACACAAAATGCACGCGGGCGGGTACAGAGCCCCGCCCCCCACATTGCCAAATTCAGAAGAAGCAATACGGGTGAATTTCAAATTTCCCCCTTGACAAAACTTGTGAAATCGTTTACAATAAGGCCACCGTGAAATCGTTTACAATCATTTTCCACGCGACGATAAAATCGGCCGCGAGCCCTTATAATGACATTTGCCAAGGGAGGTGCTACTCGAAAGAACACGATCAATCCAAGCAGATGACAATTTTATGAACCGTTGAACCGTTCGCTTAACCTAAGACTAAAAGGAGAAATTAGCATGAGAGAGAGAATTCAGAAGCTCGGAGCCTTTATGGCCGCTATGGTGATCCCCAATATCGGCGCCTTCATTGCCTGGGGCTTGATCACCGCCTTCTTTATCCCCACCGGCTGGGTCCCCAACGATAACTTGGCCGAGATGGTCGGCCCGATGATCGTTTATCTCTTGCCCGTGTTGGTCGGTTACTCAGGCGGGAAGCTGATCTACGATGTGCGCGGCGGCGTGGTCGGCGCGGCGGCCACAATGGGCGTCATCGTCGGCACCGACATCCCGATGTT
>CAZDYW010000237.1:0-4753 GCA_964509655.1 uncultured Anaerolineales bacterium | reverse complement strand
GAAGTCACAGATGGTTTGCCCTCAGCGCACCGTGACGGGTTGAAAGACCACTTGGCTATTCCCGTCCAGGTCCTCGACAATAAAGCCCACGACATACTGTCCCGCCGCAGCATCGAGCACTTCCCAGGAGAACATGCGGTCGCTGAAGGTCAAGGTTTCTCCTTCCTGATAGACCGTCCGCACCACGTTTCCCTGGTCATCCAAATCCATCCATTTCTCCAGGAGCGTAAAGGTATCACCCGGTTGCGGTATGATCTCACGCGGCGCGCCGGCGACATCTTCACCCGTGAATCCAAAGACCTGCTGCAACTCGCCGTTGACAAAGTACAGCCGAGCTTTGCGCTGATCGCCGGAGTCGGCAAAGGTATAAATACCTTCGACCGTGTAAACAGCCTGTTCGCTCGATGCGCCATAGGTTTCGGGCGTAAACAGGGCGGGATAGCGGCTCGTTCCATCATCAATGGCGTAGACAATCGGCTCCCAGTTAAAGGCCATAGTGAAAGATTCGACGCCCCAATCGGGGTAATAAACCCCACCTGCTTCGCGGGTGTCTGGACTGGCGAGGTAATCACTGTCGGCCAGGTAAACCGAATTGGCATTTTGATCCAGGTAACCTACCAGTAGTTTGACATAGCCGATGTTTTCACCCTCGATATCCACGCTCAAGCGGACGGTCTCTCCTGGTGCTACTTCCGTCGCTGAGGCACTGATAGCCGAGACCTGGATGCCGCCTGCGACGGGAGAGCGCAGGGCGACGCCAGCTGGTGGGACAGCCACTCCTCCGCGCTGGGCATCGAATGTCTCGCCGGTGTAATGGAAGGCCAGAAAATCGTCCCACAGCGACTCGGAGGCATAGCGAGCGGCTATGCCGGTATAGGATTCTGGCCCGGCCGCCGATGATGAGTAGAGCTGCGAGTTGGGGAAGTAAATCGATACCCCGGTCGCTCCAGCCGCGCGTTCCCCGTGTTTCTCTGCGACGACAACCTGCTGCAAGGCGGCCTGAAGACGGGCCGCTGCGTCAGCCACCTGATTTGTGCCTGAGCGTGCCACCAGTTCAGCAAAGCTCCCCAGGTCGATATAGGCCGGTGGCACTTCCTTGCCAAAGATACTGGTGAAGGATTGCGCATAGCTGCGAGCCTGGGCCACGTTTCGCTGGTTATCTTCCTGCAACGCGGCGGCAAAATCATTCAGGCTGTTCATCAGCTCAGGCATAGCTTGCAAGTCGACGGTGGTCAAAGTGATGTTTTGGCCCATCTGGCGTGCGACCTGCGCGGCGGATGGCGGGCCGGTGACGCCAAATAAAGTCCCCAACAGTGACCCGCGCCCCACCAACTCGGCCCGCGCCGAATCATCCACGATGCGCTGATCATCCACGATGTAACTGTCCACGATCAATTGTCCAAGTTGCGCCCCCGTAAGCCCGGGATTGTTGCGCAGTTCGCTCAAGAAGGCGGTATAGGCCCAACCCAAAGCCGGTTCCGTTTCTTGTGAAAAAACCGCGTACCTGGCGTGGGGGGCCAGGGCACTCATCACCTCAATGTGCCCCATCAAGCAAGCGTCCATGCCGATCATCTCAAACTGATCGATCCCACTCTGAGATCGGATTCTCTCCAATGCCCGGTCCAATTCGTTCAAGTAGAGATGATCTCCCAGCATCTTCTGGAGAGGTAGCTGCCCGCTGTGCATAGTAGCGGTGGCATCGCTCCACCCGCCCGGCCAGCCCATGCCGTGATCGCTGAGGATGAGCAGATATTTATCCGCCGGGTAATTCTCAATTGTCCAGGTTGCGAAATCGACCAGGGTCTCCTCACTGGCCATGTTGACTTCGCCCAAATCCATCACCATATCTGACCCGATAACGTCCAAGTCGTCATCCTGGCGCACAAAGTAGCGCCGGGCGCCGGCCCAGTTTCCGTCGCCGCTAAAGCCGGCCTGATAGCGGTCGATTTGGGCCACAATCTGAACATTGTTGCTTGAGCCAACCCGCTCCGCTTCGTTCAGGTCAACGAAAATATCTCGTTCCAGAATCTTGTCATCCGCATCTTGGTACAGCATAACGGTCCATGTTTGTCCATCTTCGGCAGAGGATGGTGGCAGCGTGGGGCGGGGAGTAGGGGCAGGCTCAACCTCCTCGGCCGTCGCGGGCTGCGTTGCTTCCTCTTGATAATCATAATTATCGGTATCGTCAAAAGAGATCTGCCCGCCCAGCAAGAGGTAAGTGGGCAAGCCGCAGATTAGCAACAAAACCACAAGTATGATGCCAATAGGTGAGCGGAACAAGTTTTCTAAGCCTGCGGGAGATGGAGTGCCTGGAGAACCACTGGGGGAGCTATCTTCGCGCTGTCGGGCTGGCGCCTCTGCTCGTTCGCGCTGCTTGGACTGAGTGCTACCGGGGCGGCGGCGTTCTACCTCGATGGTTGGTTTCTGGTCTTTGTCTTTCATAATAACTCCTTTGAATCACGGAACCGCCGGATGCCGGGTGTGGGAGCCTGGCCTGCTTGGCCCCGAAATATTGAGAGGATACGGTGATCCCATAGTGATCGGTTTGCTCCGATAGCCGTTAGCTATCCCTCTCCTGTGGCTTTATTGAGGAATGCCTGGGCTTCCTCGTAATGCGGGAATGCCATCTCCGCTTCGCGGAAGGCCGGTGTGTGGGCGTAATGACGCCCATTGACCATTTTCCTGCCCATTTTCTTGTGCAGCAGTTCGTGATACATCACGTAGTCCACGACGTAGTCTGGCACATCGGGCGCATCCAGGGTCACGCTCAGCATCACCGTGTCGCGGAGAAGGTCGTAGTGTCCCATCTTGACCTGGGTGATCCTCGTGTTCCAAGTCAACCGAGGGCGGTCGAGTTCGCCCCCGAAGTAGGTTTGGTTGACCCGGTCGAAAACAGCCTCAAGGTCGAAATACCGTCCCTGTGTGAGTTCGTCGACCTCGGCCGTTGTCATCTCCAGAGCTGTTACCACTTCTATGAAATTCTCACTAGCTGCATAGATTCTTACCTTATCCCATTCAGCCTCCTGGGCGCGGGAGAAGAAAACGCACGCCAATCCCCGCAGCACATCTGAGGGTGCGTTTATGAATCCTTCGTGCACCTTGATCTCCAGGATGCCGTCTACCTCTTGAACTTTGTAGAGATAGGATGCGTAGGTGAAAGTGATCTTCACCGGCGCCTTGCGGATGGCACGAGGGGCTTGTTTCCGACAAGGTGTGTTCTGGCATGCGTCATACAAGACTCGCAACGTCTCCAGATGGGTCACCAGCGTGATAGGATCGCTCAGGAACTTGAGCCACTGGTAGGCACGTTGAGATCGGGTGGGCAAGTGCCCCGGAGTGGCTCCCGCTTCCCGCGCCAGTTCCTCGATCCGTTCCACATTGGCGGTCAGTCGTTCCATCAGCGCCTGCACGCGAGGATGGTCCTCGGTGGGCGCAGCACGCTCAGAGTCAGCCCATCGGGCCATGCGTTCGTTAATATCGTTCTGCAAAGCGATGAGGCCCGAAATGCGGATCGTCTTGGGCGTTTCGGGGGCGGGGCCCTCGCGCTCTGGGAGGTTATTCAGGTCTATTCCCTTGAGGAATCGGTAAGCCCGATACGAGGGCGTGGGCAGGTCCTTGGGTCTCATCCGGTTTTCCCGACAGATGGTCTCTATCTGCTTTACACTGGAGCGAATCCAATCGCGGAAGCGCTCGACCTCCTCAGGCGGAATGCCGACTGCGAGCTCCTCTCTTGCCAGTCGCGCGGCCTTGACCACCCCGGAGATGCGTACTCTGTTCTTGCGTTTTGCCATATAGATTCCCCGGCTTCTGTCTTGGTCTTCTTATCAACGTAGCCGTGAGGGCTATTATCTTACGGTGAGTATCTCCCCTACGGTGTCGTGTTGCCGAAGTTACTTTCGAGATTGTGTGGTGCGTTCTATCCTGTAGTCTGCAGATGCTCTCCTTGCCTAGTGTTGCGAATCGCTCCGACTACCAGCATCAGTATCACCAACGCTGTTGCTACCCATGCCGCGATTGCTACAGCCTGGGTGCCCGCATGCTTCACTGCGATGCCCACAAATGCCCACACGATGACCAACATGTAGGCTATATCCCCTCTCGTGAGGCTCATCGCGGAAGTAATCAGCACGCTTGCTGCCAGCATTATGACGGCCCATGCCTGATCCCCGATGCCCCAACCGCTCCAGTTCCAGTATTCGAGCAGCGATGTAGCGTTCGCTATTGTCGCCACGGTGACCCACCCCAGGTATACACTGATCGGGATGCGCACTGACCACTTTTCGGCCGGTGGGACTTTCGACCTTCCAATTCCTAAACGCAGATAGACCGCGATCAGTAGTCCCAAGAGGGCCAGCATGGCAATCAAGGTCAGCAAGAACTGCTCGTAGTGCCACAGAAAGAGCCAGGCAATGTTCGCCAAGCAGCTCAGTGCGAAAAGATACCCTACATCTCGTAGACGCTGGTTATCTCGCTGACTGGGCAGTGCTTGGAAGACGGCGAAGGCGATCAAACCAATATAGATCAGCCCCCATATTGAGAACACATACCCTGCTGGCACAAAGTAGACCTGGAATTGATCCGAAATCTCTCCCGTCGTCTGGTTATTAAGTGGCAGCGCGTTTGCCAATCCATTGACGACAATAGTTGCAACAACAGCCAGGACATTCGTCACTCGTCTGGTAACGTCTTTGTTCATCTATTTTCTCCTTCTGATGAATGAATCCGGTTTTCCCCAAAGGGGACACTTGACAAT
>CAZDYW010000236.1:0-4760 GCA_964509655.1 uncultured Anaerolineales bacterium | reverse complement strand
CGACGGCTACCCGGCGGCGGTGCTGATCCGCGCACTGGAGCCGCTGACGGGGCTGGAGGCGATGCGGACGCGGCGCGACGGGCGGCCCGACACCGAGCTGACGAGCGGCCCCGGCAAGCTTTGCATGGCGCTTGAGATCGACCGCAGTTTCGATGGCGCCGATCTATGTGCCCCCGATGCGCGGCTCTTCGTCGAAGCCGGTAAGCCTGTGCCCGACGGTGCCATCGCCGCCGGCCCCCGCGTCGGCGTGCGCGGAGACGAGACCGCTCTCAACGCGCCATGGCGATTCTACGTCCGGGATAATCGACACGTTTCGCGTTAAAGTAACCAGGAGGATGATATGAGCGACGAAAAATTAAACCGATCTCACACGAGGGGGCGCGAGGACCAAGCGGGCACATCTGGCGACCTCAAAATTTACACCGGCGAGCAGGCGGAGTTGCGCTCCGAGCCCGCCCCGTCCTCCACCCGGCTGGCGTGGCTGGATAAAGGCGAGGCAATCACTGTGCTGGACGACGCGGATCGTGCCCGCGCCAAGATGGGATTTCAGAACCAGTGGATCAAAATTAAGCGCCCCGACGGGACGAAGGGCTTCGTGGACGCTCAACAGGTCCAGCTAAACCCGCCCGAACTATTACCTGCATTTGGAGTCGATTTCGGGGTTGGATCCGAAACGGTCGGGCCACCGGTCGTTTATGCCACCGAAGCCTTGAACGTGCGCAAGGGTCCCTCGACGAGCGCAAGCCGCACCGCCATCGCCCTGCCCCAAGAGCCGCTGACCGTCATCGACGCCCAGGAGACCGCGCTGGCGAAGGTGGGCAATTGGGGCGAATGGCTGCGGGTACGCCTCCCCAAAGGGAGCGAGGGATACGTCGCCGCCTGGTACGTCCAGACGCAGCCCGGCCCCGCGCCGGAGTCTATGCTGACCGTCTTCCCCACCGAGAATATGAATATGCGCGGCGGCCCATCGGTCGAAAATCAGATCGTCGGGCGGCTGGCGCACAACGCGCCGCTCACGGCCCACGACGATCCTGATCGCGCACGCGGGCTGGTGGGAGATTATGGCGAATGGCTCTACGTGGAGACTGAGGATGGGCAGCGAGGATGGGCGGCGGCCTGGTATCTCACCGACACGCAGGCTGTCGATACCACGCGCCACACGCTCAGCGACGCGGGGCTCAGATTCATCGCCAAGTATGAGGGCCTGCGCACCGAACTTTACAATGACAGTGTCGGTCACTGCACCATTGGATATGGACATCTCGTCCACACCGGCCCCTGTGATGGAAGCGAGCCGGAGGAATTCAAGCGCGGGATCACGCGGGAGCGGGCGGAAGAATTACTCCGCGCAGACGCGGCGCGGTTCGAAGATGCGGTCAATGATCGGGTGAAGGTGGAATTGGCCCAGCACCAGTTCGACGCTCTGGTCAGCTTCACGTTCAACGTGGGGGCGGGCAATCTGGCGAACTCGGACTTGCTGGCGAAGCTCAATCAAGGGGATTACGAATCGGTGCCCGAAGAACTGAACAGATGGGTGTACGGCGGAGGGATGAAGTTGCCCGGCCTGGTCAGAAGGCGTCGGGACGAAGGGGCGATGTTCCGAGATGGCACGTACTGAGCGAATTAAAGGAGGATAATCAATGTTACGCGGTAAAGGCGTATGGGCTTATCGTTTAGAGGAACTCGACCGCGCGATCCAGATCGCCCCTCAGATGGGTGCGACACACATCCTGTATAAAGTCGGGCAAGGATCGACCTATTATGCCGGCATGGCGCAAGTCGCCCGGAGGATCAAGCAAGCGGGATTTATCCCTTTCGCCTGGACGTGGTTGCTGCTGGACGACCCACAAGGGGAGGCCGAGGTCGCCGCGCGCGCTTTCCAGGATGGCTTTCAACATCTAGCCTTCGACACCGAGTCGGCGCAATGCCGCAATCGCTTCGAACAGGCCGAGAAGCTGGGGCAGTTCGTCCGCGCCGCTCGGCTCGATCTGAACAGGCTCTACAATTGCTCTTTTCCCAACATCTC
Organism: uncultured Anaerolineales bacterium; assembly: GCA_964509655.1. GTDB lineage: Bacteria > Chloroflexota > Anaerolineae > B4-G1 > B4-G1 > CAZANJ01. The sequence goes on along the minus strand of CAZDYW010000236.1, from coordinate 2,734 downwards.
CCATCACCGCGACCTGCCTTACGACCAGATGAACGACTTTTGCAAGGGCGGCTTGATGCCTATGTCCTATGGCACGTTCTTCGCGCCGGGGAGCACTGTGCCGCCCGACCAGCAAGCGCAGCGCGTGATCGATGAATGGGCCTACGGTCACTATGAATACTGGGTCCGCCAATGGGGTTACCGCCCGCCTTTGTATCCGGTGCTCGGCCCCTATCACGACGAGTATGGTCAAGTGCGCATGTCGCCCGCGGAGTTCCAGGTCTGGCTCGATCACTTGGAGGCGCATAGGCCCACTTTCTTCAGCGTTTTCACCGCCGCTGTGATCAACGATAATCTGTTGCCCCTCATCCGCGCCTTCCCCCTGGGCGAGGAGGGCGTTCCCGCTCCCAGCGGCGTGAAAGTGGAGGTGGTCAGCCCTGAAGCTGGCTTCCTGAATATCCGCCCGACGCCGTCCACGGACCTTCAGCCCATCACGAGAGTGGAGCACGGGGCAGTGCTGGACACTCTGGAGTCGGAGGACATCGTGAAGGCAAAAGTGGGACAGCAAGGCCAATGGCTGCGCGTGCGAGTTCCGGGTGGCGTCGAGGGCTATACGGCTGCCTGGTACTTGCGTCTCGCTGGAGAGGAGGCCGAGGAGGTCGAGGAGCCCACGATACGGGTTGTAGTGGTCAGCCCGGAGACGGGTTACTTGAATGTTCGCCCGACGCCATCCATCGAGCAAGCTCCAATAGCTCAGGTAGATCACGGAATGGCTCTGGACGCGCTTGACCCAGAAGCGGTCGTGCGGGCGCGGGTGGGCCAGACGGATCGCTGGATCAAGATTCGCACTCCGGACGGGCGCCAGGGCTACGTCGCGGCCTGGTATCTGCGCCTCTACGACGAAGTTGCGAAGGCCGAGGTGCAATTGGAGATTGTCAGTCCAGAGGCCGGCTTCCTCAACGTGCGCCCGACGCCATCCACCAAATGGCCCTCCATCGCCAAACTGGACCACGGAGCCGTAGTCGACGCCTGGGAGCCGGAGGAAAACGTGCGGGCGAAAATCGGCCAGGAGGATAAATGGATTCGCATTCGCATACCGGATGGGCGTGAGGGTTACGTCGCGGCTTGGTATGTGCGCATTCACGAGGAGGTCGAGGAGGAAGTCGGGGTGCAGGTGGAGGTGATCAGCCCCGAACTCGGCTGGCTGAGCGTTCGCCCACAGCCGTCCACCGAGCGCCCGCCGATCACGCGCGTCGATCACGGCGCGATCCTGCGGCCCTTGGAGCCGGAGGCCGACGTGCGGGCGAAGGTGGGCCAGGAGGAGAAATGGCTGCGCATCCGCACGCCGGAAGGGATCGAGGGCTATGTCGCGGCATGGCATCTCGGCATCTACAAGCCGCCCATTGGGGAACTGATCTCCTACACGACCGTCCACAGCACCACCGGCTTGAACTTGCGGGAGGGACCGGGGACGAACACGAAGGTCACTTGGCGCGTGGAGGACGGCACATTGTTGGAGGTGCAAGAAGACCCAAGGGAAATAGGCCCTAAGCTGGGGAAGGATCGCTGGATCAAGGTGCGCACACCCAGCCTCCACGAGGGATACGTGAACGGACTGTACCTGCGGGCGAAGCTGCTCGCCGACAAGCGCCAACCGGTGGAAGACGCGGAGCTGCCCGCCGGGGAATGTGCCTGGATCTTCGGCATCCACGCCGCCGGCGCGACCACGCCAGCGAACTTCCGCTTCCTCTTCCAGAGCAAGGACAAGACCGGCTGGACGCTCTTCACCGAGGCCATCGGGGATAATCCGCGCCACAGCGGAGGGCACGATTACGGCTCATGGTCGCGCGATGGCTACGGCGTCATCGTGCGCTTGAACAACGGCTATGAGCCGGCCGGCACGATCCCGATGAGTAACAAGTATCCCGACTTCGCCAGAGCCTGCGCCAATTACGTCGCGAACTCCGCCGGTTGCCACATCTGGATCATCGGCAACGAGCAGAACAACATCCGTGAGCACCCCGGCGGCGCTCAAAACCCGACCGAGCACATCACCCCCAAGCGATACGCCGAAGCCTTCAACCTGGCGCGGCAGCGCATCAAGGAGGTGCAACCGGAGGCCATCGTCGTGCCCGGCGCCGTGGACCCCTACAACACCGCGCCCTGGAAGCTGATGGGCAATCGGCGGTACCGCCCGCTGGAGTACTTCAAGGAAATGCTCAGCTACATAGCCGACCTGGATGGCATCGCGCTCCATACCTACACCCACTGGCTCGACGTGGATCTGATCACGAAGAAGACCGTCTTCACCGACGAACCGCTGCCGCCGGGAACGCCGCACGAGCACTATTACGATTTCCTGGCCTATCGCACCTTCGCCGAGGCCATCCCGGAAAAGTGGCGCGACCGACCGATTTACATCACCGAGTCGAATCACTGGCTGGCGCTGGAGCATCCGCCGCGCAACAAGCAGGAGGAGAGAAGGATTGGCTGGGTGAACCGGGACAAGGGCTGGGTGCGGGCGGCCTACGCCGAGATCGACCGCTGGAATAACACGCCGCACGCTCAACAGATCCACTGCCTGCTGCTCTACCGCTGGACCGGCGATGAGTGGGAGCTTGAGCACAAGGGGGAGATTCACAAGGACTTCAAGAAAGCGCTGGAACGGGATTACCGCTGGCGGGAGTGATCGGCCATACCGCAGTTTGTGCTCTAAGTGGATCGCCAGACCTCGACGTGAGCTCGGTCGAACGAT
>CAZDYW010000235.1:0-4804 GCA_964509655.1 uncultured Anaerolineales bacterium | reverse complement strand
GGAGCACAAACTGATGAGGAGTTTCCGCCAACCCTAGATGATCATCGGTTCGCGATATAGTCCGAAGACCTCGCGAAGGACATCCGTAATTTCCTGCAAAGTGGCATAGACGCGCACGGCGTCTAAAATGTGGGGCATCATATTCTCGGTCCCTTGAGCCGCGATGCGCAGTCGATCCAGCGCTTGCCCCACGGCGCCGTTATCCCTCTCCTCCCGCACCCGCTCCAGCCGGGTACACTGCTTTTTGTAGCCCTCTGGGTCCATCTTCAAGAGCGGAACCTCAATCGGCTCGTCCTCCACGTATTCGTTGACCCCCACGACGACGCGCTTCTTCTCGTCAATCTCCCGCTGATAGCGGTAGGCCGCGTCAGCGATCTCCTGCTGGAAAAAGCCCGCCTCGATGGCCGGCAGCATCCCGCCTAAAGCCTCGATCTGATCGAAGTAATCGTAGGCCTGGCTCTCAATATGGTCGGTGAAGGCCTCGACCGCGTAAGAGCCGCCCAACGGGTCAACTGTGTTGACGACGCCGCTCTCGTGGGCGATGATTTGTTGCGTGCGCAGCGCGATGGTGACCGCGTGTTCGCTGGGGAGCGCCAGCGCTTCGTCCATACTGTTGGTGTGCAGCGACTGCGTGCCGCCCAACACTGCCGCCAGCGCCTGGATCGCCACGCGCACGATGTTGATCTCCGGCTGCTGTGCCGTGAGCGAGCAGCCCGCCGTCTGCGTGTGAAAACGCATCCACCAGGAGCGTGGATCCTGCGCCCCGAAGGTATCACGCATCTCCCTTGCCCAAATGCGCCGCGAGGCGCGGAACTTGGCGATCTCCTCCAGGAAATCATTGTGGCAGTTGAAGAAAAAGGAGAGGCGCGGCGCGAAATCGTCGACGTCCAGCCCGCGCTCCAACGCCCAGCGCACGTACTCCATCCCATCGGCCAGCGTGAAGGCCAGTTCCTGCGCTGCCGTCGAGCCGGCCTCGCGGATGTGATAGCCCGAAATCGAGACGGTGTTCCAGCGGGGCAAGTGCTGGCTGCCGAACTCAATGGTGTCAGTGACCAGGCGCATCGAGGGCCGGGGCGGGAAGATATACTCCTTTTGTGCGATATATTCCTTGAGGATGTCGTTCTGGATGGTGCCGCCGAGCTTGTGCATCGGTACGCCTTGCTTCTCGGCTGCGGCGATATACATGGCCCAAATGGGCGCCGCCGGGCTGTTGATGGTCATCGAGGTGGTCACCTTGTCCAGCGGGATGTCCTTGAAGAGCACTTCCATATCGCGCAACGACGAGACGGCCACGCCACATTTGCCAAACTCGCCCTCCGCCTCTGGCGCGTCGGTGTCATAGCCGTAGAGCGTCGGCAGGTCGAATGCCACCGAGAGGCCCGTCTGCCCCTGGTCCAGCAGGTACTTGAAGCGCCGGTTCGTCTCCTCGGCGGTGCCAAAGCCGGCGAACATGCGCATCGTCCAGAGCCTGCCCCGGTGCATTGTGGCGTGTACACCCCGTGTGAAGGGGTACTCTCCGGGGAAACCCAGCTTTTCCTCATAGCTTCCTTCAATGTCCAGAGGGGTGTAGAGTCGCTCGACGGGTTCACTGGAGGTGGTGATGAACTCGTCGGCCCGTTCGGGGTGCCGGTCGAGCGTCTCTCGTAGAGTGGTCTCTTCCCAATTTTGGCGTTTTTGCAGAAGGTCTTTCTGATCCATATTTACCTTTCGCGGTGACTATTCAGACCATAGTTACACAGAGATGCACAGGCTTCGAAGGGGTTACTGTTCGAACATTTTTACATTATAAGACATTAGGGTTCATCCCTTGAGAATAGTATACCCTTATTCCTTGTCTTGGTCAAACCTTCTTATCCGCCAGGCTCTGCGAACAACATGGAGCAGTACTGAGCATGTCAGCAGGATGCTGATACTCTGTTCTTTGTTTCGGATGATGAATGCGTAGCTTGGACAATGAGAAGGTGTTGTGATATAGTTAATGGTCGGAGAAGATGCAGGGCGATAAGATCAGGCGGTTTCTGAGACAGTAGCCTGACCTGTACAGAGCCCGAACCAAAAGTTAACCATTGCACTGATTTTCACAAATTTCTCTCTCTTCCCATCCGTGTAATCCGTGAAATCTGTACAAGGATTTGATCGGTAAGGTGCTGTCGCAGTAATATTGTCACTTTTACCATTACTTCAACTCACAAATGTCCAAATCAAACAAGCACACGCTTTCCGATGCACAGTTCGTACTTGTGCAGCAGCCCCTCGGGACCAAGATATTTCTTGTAGGGCCGGCCGGTGTCGGTAAGACGACGGCCGGCGTGGAGCGGCTACTTCACCTGCTAGACTTGGGCGTCCCCGCCCGTTCCATTCTGGTCATCACGCCCCAGCGGACCTTGGCCGCGCCCTATTATGCCGCGCTTCGTCGTCCAACCGTCGATGCTGGCGGCGAGGCGACTCTCACCACCGTCGGCGGGCTGGCCCAGCGGATGGTCGATCTCTTCTGGCCCATGATCGCCGAGGAGGCCAGCTTCGCCCATCCCGAACGACCGCCTACCTTCCTCACTCTGGAGACGGCGCAGTATTATATGGCCCGCATAGTGCGCCCGCTGCTCGATGAGAGCTACTTCGAGAGCGTGACCATCGACCGCAACCGGCTCTACAGTCAGATCATCGATAATCTGAACAAGGCCGCCGTGGTCGGATTCCCCTACACCGATATAGGCCGACGGCTCAAGGACGCCTGGGGCGGCGAGGAGAGCCACAAGCGCATCTACGAACAGGCCCAGATTTGCGCCAACCGTTTCCGCCGCTACTGTCTGGACCATAACTTGCTCGACTTCTCGCTCCAGGTCGAGGTTTTCCTCGATCATCTCTGGAACCGACCGATCTGCCGCGATTATCTGCTGGAGACTTACACCCACCTCATCGTGGACAACGTTGAGGAGGATACCCCGGCGGCCCACGACCTACTGCGCGACTGGCTGCCTCACTGCGACTCCGCGCTCTTGATCTATGACCAGAACGCTGGCTACCGTCGCTTCCTGGGCGCCGATCCGGAGGGCGCAAGTGCGCTCCAGGAGCTTTGTGATGAGCGGGTTCTGTTCGACACGTCCTCGCCCGAAGTTTCGACTGTGATGTCGCCCGATATGCAGGCGCTCGCGGATCGACTGGCACGCAGCCTGAATCACCATCCGAGGCGGGAGGACACGGGAGGAAATCCGCGTCTCGCGCTGGAGTATGAGCTGCGCCGTTACCATCCCCAGATGCTCGACTGGGTTGCGGAGCGGATCGATGAGCTGGTGCATGGTCAAGGGACTCCGCCGGGGGAAATCGTCGTGCTGGCGCCCTTCCTGAGCGACGCGCTGCGTTTCGCTTTGACCACCCGCCTGGAGCAGCGCAGCATTCCGACCCGTTCCCATCGCCCCTCGCGTGCGCTGCGGGATGAACCGGCCACTCATTGCTTGTTGACGCTGGCGGCCATCGCCCGCCCCGAATGGGGAATTCAGCCCGGCAGCTTCGACTTGGCCTATGCGCTGATGCAGGCCATCGACGGGATGGATTTGGTGCGGGCGCAGCTTTTGGCCGAGATCGTCTACCGCACACAGGACGGATTGCCCACGTTGGGCTCCTTCGACCAGATCAACACCGACATGCAGGAGCGGCTGACCTTCACGCTGGGCGAGCGGTATGAGCGACTGCGCATCTGGATTGAGGAGCAAAAGCAAGGGGCCAAGGGGCGGCGCGGCGAAGGGGAACCGCCAGATCACTTTCTGAGCCGCATGTTCGGTGAGCTACTTTCGCAAGCCGGGTACGGCTTCCACCAGGACTATGACGCCGGCGAGGTGGCGGCGAACCTGATCGAGTCGATGCGCAAGTTCCGCTGGGCCACCGAAGAGGCCGAGTTTTTCAGCATCAACTCGGCTTCTCTAGGCCGGGAATATGTTGAGATGGTCGAGGACGGCGTGATCGCGGCTCAGTATGTGCGCAGTTGGCGCCCCCAGTCGGAGGAGGCGGTGCTCCTGGCTCCGGCCTATACCTTCATCATCCGCAACCGCCCGGTCGATTACCAGTTTTGGCTCAACGTCGGCGGGCAGGGCTGGTGGGAGCGGCTCTATCAACCACTTACCCATCCCTACGTGCTCAGCCGCCACTGGCCCCCTCCCGACCGGCCCGATCCGACCTGGAGCGACGCCGACGAGATTGAGACGCGGCGCGATGCGCTTTACCGCCTCGTCATGGGGCTGACCCGGCGCTGTCGTCGCAAAGTCTACCTGGGCTTGAGCAAGCTGGGCGAACAGGGCTATGAGCAGAAAGGGCCTCTGATGCAGGCCATCCAGCGTGTGCTGCGCGATTTGCCCAAGGCCGCCCATCTGGACAGTGAATAGCAGCCGTGGTAGAATAGCCGCCCTATGGAAAATCCACAGAGACGCGCTCGTACCATTCACATCACCGGCGTCGTGCAGGGAGTTGGATTCCGCCCCTTCGTCTACAATCTGGCCGCCGAACTGGGACTTTCCGGTTGGGTGCTAAACAGCTCCTCCGGCGTCGATATCGAGGCCGTCGCTCCACCCGCCGCGCTTGAGGAATTCACCCAACGGTTGCGGACTGATGCGCCCCCTCTGGCACGCATCGAGCAGATCACCTCCGCCGACGTGCCGCTCGCCGAGGTCCAAATTCCAGAGCCTGATAAGTTCGTCATCCGTCATTCCGAGGCCAAGCCCGGCGAGTTCCAGCCGATCTCGCCGGACGTTTCGATCTGCGACGATTGCCGGCGGGAGCTTTTCGACCCCCAAGACCGGCGCTACCGCTATCC
>CAZDYW010000234.1:0-4808 GCA_964509655.1 uncultured Anaerolineales bacterium | reverse complement strand
ACCTTGCCAAACGGTTTAATGATTAAAGAGCTTAGTTGGTAGTTTGAGTGAAACGGAGCGAAGCCGAAGTTTTTATTCTTCGGATTCTCTCCCTTTCACTCAAAGCTTTGATAGACCTGACAGGCCTATCAGACCTGTCAGGTCTAGGGAAAGCTACTAGGTTACGAAAGACCGATTACCTCGCCCGTCTCCAGGTCGAGATCCATGTCCATGTAAGCGGGGTAGGTGGCCAAGCCGGGCATTGTGCTCATCGTCCCGATCAGGGGGTAGATGAAGCCGGCGCCGACGCTGGCTCGCACCTCGCGCACGGGCAGGGTGAAGCCGGTTGGCGCACCCTTGACGTCGGGATCGTGGCCGATGCTGAGATGTGTCTTCGCCATGCAAATCGGCAGATTTCCGAAGCCTGCCTTTTCGTAGTTGGCGATTTGCGCCTCGGCCTTCTCCGTGTATGTCACGTCTGACGCGCTGTAAATCTCCTTGGCGATATGCTCGATCTTCTCTTTGATCGACCATTCCAGTGGGTAGAGGAACTCGAAGTCGTTGGGCTGCTCGCAAGCCTCGACGACGGCCTCGGCCAATTGGGCCGCACCCTCGCCACCATCGGCCCAGTGCTCTGTGGGCACAGATTCGAAGGCCCCTTGCTCCAGGGCGTAATCGCGGATCATCTCGATCTCGGCGTCGGTGTCATCCGTGAAGCGATTCACGGCGACGACGACGGGGATACCGAACTTAGTGGCGTTGCGAATGTGGGCACCTAGGTTGCAGAGACCCTTTTCGAGCAGTTCGAGGTTCTCCTCGGTGTAAGCCTTGGCCAATGGAGCGCCTGGCTTGACCGTGGGGCCGCCGCCGTGCATCTTGAGCGCGCGCACTGTTGCAACCAGCACCACCGCGTCCGGAATCAGGCCGGAGTAGCGGCATTTGATGTCGAAGAACTTCTCCATACCGATGTCGGCTCCGAAGCCGCTCTCGGTGACCACGTAGTCGGCCAGCTTGACCGCGACTTGGTCGGCGATGATGGAGGAGTTACCGTGGGCGATGTTGGCGAAAGGCCCACAATGCACGAAGGCCGGCTGCCCTTCCAAGGTCTGCATCAAGTTGGGCATCAGCGCGTCGCGCAGCAGCACAGTCACGGCACCGGCAATACCCAACTCTTCCAGATTGAGCGGGTTGCCCTCCTTATCGAGCCCAAAGACGACCTTGCCGACGCGCTCTCGCAGGTCCTCGAGGCTGGTGGCCAGCGCCAAGATAGCCATAAACTCACTGGCAACGGTGATGTCATAGCCAGTCTTGCGGGGGAAGTACTCACTGCGATCAGCATCATTGAGGCCAACCTCAATTTCCCGCAGAGAACGGTCACAGATGTCAACCACACGGTTCCAGGTAATTGTCTCGGGATCAACATCCAAACGACGATCAATGCCACGGCGGGCAAGCGCCTCGTCGGACTGGCGGCTCTCGTGATACATGCGCGTATCGATCGCGGCTGCGACCAGGTTATGCGCAACGCTGATGGCGTGAATGTCGCCGGTCAGATGCAGGTTGAAGTCCTCCATAGGAATGATCTGGCTGTAACCGCCACCGGCTGCGCCACCCTTGATGTTGAACGTGGGGCCCATGCTGGGCTGGCGGATGCAGCACATCACGTTCTTGCCTAGCTCGCTGCCCATCGCCTCGGTCAACCCCACGGTGGTCGTGGTCTTGCCCTCGCCCAACGGTGTGGGGGTAATGGCCGTTACGTCAATATACTTCCCTTGCGGACGATCCTTGAACTTTTCGATTACGTCCAAATGGACCTTGGCCTTATATTTACCGTAGAGATCTAGATCATCTTCGGAAAGGTCGAGGCTCTCTGCAATTTCTCTGATGGGTATTAACTCTGCAGCGTGGGCAATATCGATGTCACTTGGAACAGGCTTGACTTTCTTTACAGGCATGTTTCCTCCTTAATGTAAGTACTACTACTTATACTATTTATATGCTTAACCCGGTCGCGCCGGGGTGCTAGCTTTGAGCAAGAAACGAGTTTTTTTCTGTAGTTAGATGCGCTTTTTGAACGAACTGGCGCATGATTTTGATCTGAATGGCTTGCTCTATCAGGTCGCTCGTGATGTGGAGCAGTGATTTTTTTAGTTCTTGGTCGATATGTTTTGCGGCTTTGCAAGGGTACTGATAACAGAGTTTGCTTGCTAGCTGGGCGGCAATTTGCGTGTCCGTACCAATTAACTCCTGGGCTATGAAGCGAGCGCAACCGCAAGCCGCATCACGTTTGACCTTGACCTTCACAACCTTTCCCTGATCACACTCGATGCGGAAATCTGGTTGGCCGAAGTGTTTAGCGAATTCGGTGATCCATTCGTCATCATATTTCACTTCATAGGGCTGCACATTATAACTGCATTCGGTAAGAGAGCAGAATGGCTTGGGGAAAACGGCAGCCACACCCATCGTGGACAGTCGGTCGCGTAGGCTATTTACAGACCCTTTGGGCAGCCAACTCGCGTTGTCTATGGGCGCGATGACAGCTTGCGCATCGGTACGCTCGATGACGTGAGGCACAAGTTGGGCCATATTTGGGCTTTCGCCTAGTGAGAGTACAACGTCCGTATTAGGGAAGTGCATTGGAAGGAATGTCGACGGATCATCTATCATAGGGGGAAGTTCGGGGGGGATACGCCATGCTTCTACTTTCCAGGCTATGCCAGCAAAGCGGCGAATATTTTCCACAATACGTTTACCATAATCTCCCTGGAATAGGATGAGAAGTCGCAATGCTTCCGGACGATGTTCGCACCATTGCAATGGTTCCTGTATTGCTTTGACCAGGTCATCAACCCCTCGGCTCTTCTTCGTCTGTTGATAATAGATGTAGAGCCGATTATCCTCTAAAGTCAGGCCGATCACCTTGGCGCCGGGGGCATGTTCCATAACCTTGGCGATCAGGCGCCCTTGTTCTTCCAGTTTGGCTTCGATGACAATTACATCAGGGCTAGTCTCTCGCACCTGATTGAGTGAATCGATGCCACAGGCTGCCACTCCTACGATCTCAATCCCTGCTTGACCAGAGAGTAGGCTGCGGACGCCCTGGGCGAAAAGCGGCTGACTAGTGAGGATGAATACTCGACGATAATACATAGCTGACTGCCGGTCACCAAACCGGAGTGATTATACCATCCTCACAACGCTGCGTCTATAGTACCTGTGGGCTATAGTATGACGTTTGAATAGTCCTTGTGGGCTAGTGCTTAAATCCTTGTTAAGGTCTGATCGGCTAATTGATTGTAAACTAAGCGAGAACTTGGTAATCGGAAGCTCCTTAACGGATGCTGGCTCTGCAAAAGTATGATCGGAGTTAGCCAAGACGCTCTGGCAAGCCGATCAATTCATGCCCTACGGCATAAGCGGCTGCTTGGGTGCGATTTCTGACGTTCAATTTAGCGTAGATACTACGTAGATGATTCTTCACTGTGTTGATAGCGATTCCCAGTTCATTCCCGATTTCTGCGTTGGTTCGACCCTGCACAACTAGTGTTAAGACTTCGCATTCGCGTGGTGAGAGCACATCGACGGCTGCTTGCTGGGCGGCTGGGCGGCTTTCCTGTGCTAGCTGCTGGAAGAGCTTGCCCGTCATATCGCCTGATATAGGAGACTCTCCGGAGATGAGCCCGCGCAGGTGTTCAAAAAGCACCTCTGGCTGGAGATCCTTGAGCAAGTAGCCATCTGCTCCATAACGTACAGCCATTGCTAGATCTCGCTCATCATCTGAGACTGTCAGCATCACTATCCAAATATCCGGCATCTGGGCTTTGATGCGACGTGTGGCTTCCAGCCCGTCACAATTGGGCATGCGGATGTCCATTAGTACGAGGTCTGGTTTCATCCGTCTTGTCTGTTCAATTGCCTCTAGCCCGTCTTGTGCCTCTCCTATGACTTCAAAATCAGGTTGTGAGTCGAGCAGGCGGGTTAATCCTTTGCGGAAAAGCAAATGATCGTCTACCAACAAAATGCTTAAAGGCATCGCTCACCGGCCCAGTGTGAGGTTTTTCAAAACAATCAGGTGTTTTGGGATCGGATAACTTCACCTGATGCACAGCGGGGATTATATTGTCTTTTGATATAAAATGCAAGCTTTGACTTGTTGGGGATTCGAAGCGGTTCTAGGGTTCTTGGAGTCTACCAGGGGCTCTCTGTGGTGTTGAGCGATTCCGTAACCCCCATTACATTTTGGCGATACGCGCACTAACGCGCGTTAGTAGCCCTTTTTAGCGCTTCTTGCCCTGAAATCGCTTCAAAGACTCTTGTTGTATTAGCGCCATCCGCTAAATCGCCCATATCATCAGTGGGTCAAAATGCTTAAGCACGCAATTGCTTGACAGAGGCGCTTCCTTCATTTAGAATATCATTACATGCCCCAGTAGCTCAACTGGATAGAGCATCGGACTTCTAATCCGAGGGCTGTGCGTTCGAGTCGCACCTGGGGTACTCGCAAATACGGAAACTTTTTGGGCCGCCAAAAAGGAGTGAGGTCGACGCCTATGGCGTAGTAGCCGCCGTGTTGGTGGGGCTGCCATTCTCCTTGTTCCAACACGAACTCTTCCCAATCAGTGATCAAGGTCTTGATCTCCCAGGAACCGTAGGCCATAGCGGCCGGGCCTACGGCCCACGCACGGCGAATTTCCTTCTCGCTTAATCCGATGGCTTGCAAGGCAGGGAAGAGAGCGCCTCGGCCTGCAAATTTTATTTTTCCAAAGTCCAACTGATTATAAAAGCCACGAAACCCGAAGGGTCTTTGAGTCCCTTCGGGTTTTTGG
>CAZDYW010000233.1:0-4817 GCA_964509655.1 uncultured Anaerolineales bacterium | reverse complement strand
ATAGCCAAAACCGTCATCCCCACCAAGGCCAACCCCGGCGACTCCTTCACCTACACGCTCACCTTCTCCAACGCGGGGCGGGGTACAGCCCGCGGCGTCGTCATCACGGACCTCATCCCCCTCAGCCTCACGGTCCAGACTATCATCAGCAGCGGGGTGGAGATCACCGACACCTCCACGCCGCCCACCTACGTCTGGGAGGTGGCCGATCTGGCTCAGAACGAGGGCGGCTGCATCACCATCACCGGCACGCTCAGCCGGTCGCTGCACGAGCACGGCGGGCAGACCATCGTCAACACCGCCGAGATCGCCACCAGCTCCATCGACGGCGAATCCGCAAATGACAGCGACGACGCGGAAATTGAGGTGACCGACGCTCGGCTGGAACTGGTCAAGCGGGTGAGCGAGAAAACTCCCGATCCGGGCGAGATCATTCTCTACACCATCACCATTACGAACCACGGCCCCGACGACGCCACAGGCATAGTGGTCAGCGACACGCTGCCACTCAGCCTCACCAACGTCTCGTCCAGCGCTACGCGGGGAGGCTACGTCAACGGCATCTGGGATGTGGGCGATTTGGGCGCCGATCCCACTTCCAGCGCCACGCTGCTCATCACGGGCACGGTGGACGCGCCGGATGAAGCTTCCATCGCCAACACCGCCGTCATCAGCACATCCGATCAGGGCGATTCCGAGTTCGCCGACCGAGACGACCGAGATACCGTGGTCATCGCAGTGCGTGGCGCCGACGTGGCGCTGGAGAAGACGGTGGATGATTGCACGCCGCGCGAGGGGCTGACTGTCACCTACGCCATCACCGTGACCAACAGCGGCTATACTTCCACGCTGGTTGTCACCGACCTGTTGCCAAGCGGCGTGAGCTACGTCTCGGACGACAGCGGCGGGGAGTACGACGATAATAATGGAGCCTGGAACGTGGGCGAGTTGGTCCAGAATCAGAGCGCCACGCTCCACATCACGGCCACGGTGGACACGGGGGAAGCCGGCGCCACCATCACCAACACCGCCGCGATCAGCGAGTCTAGCCGCGTCGATCCGGATCAAGAGGATGACCGGGCCGAGGCCGTCTTCCACGTCCAGGCCGAGGACGCGGTGATCGTCACGCTCAAGCCGGCCGATCCCGCCACTCTGATTTACACCGACGGGCAGGGATTGACCGCTACGCTCGCGGCCCCGGCCCACGCGGTAACCGATCCTGTCACTTTGATCTACACGCCCATCACCACGCCCACCCAACCTCTGCCCTCCGGATTGCGCTTCGCCGGTTGGGCCTTCGAGTTTGAGGTTTATCTTGATGGCGTTCTCCAGCCGGGCTACGCTTTTACCAGACCGGTCACCGTGACCCTCCATTATAGCGATGAGGCCGTGGCCGGGCTGGACGAGGCGGGGCTGATATTGGAATACTGGAACGAGGAGGCGGGGGTTTGGGAGGAGGCGGCTTGTGGCGATTATGAGCGCCATGCGGAGGATAACTGGCTGGCGGTGCCCATCTGCCATCTGACTCCGTTCGCGCTGCTGGGGCGCTCAGTTCCCATCGGTGGGGCCACGGAATTGATGAGCGGCCCGTTGTGGCCGACGATGTTTATGTCCTGTAGTGCATTTGTTATCGTACTCGCGTTCGCGGCGCTGAAACGGCGACTCGCTTGAAAAGTATTATGGCGCTTGGAATCAAGAGCCCCGGAGGATTTTACGCTCCTCCGGGGCTCTTTTATGGTCAGGTAGTCGGTAGCAACTCCGACCTACTTGCCGTTCTGCAAGTAGTCGATCAGCGGATCGCTGATCAGGGGGACGAGACTGGGCAGCATCTTGGGCATCAAGTTATCCATCGCCATCGGCATCAGGTCCGGCATCTGCTCCTTTAGATGCTGCGGCATCGGCACGCGCTTCTCGACCGCTTCCAGCATATCGGGCATCACCTCGTCCATCATCGCGGGCATCAGCATCGGGAAGAGAGTGGGGAAAAGCGGCTTCATCGCCTTGAGCGCCACGCCGCCGCCCGGCATATGCCCGATAGCACGCATCATCTTGCCCATCCCCAGCGGCATCGCGTCCACCATCTGCGGGAAGAGCTCGACCATCAGATCGGCCATATTCTCCGGCTTCATCATCATAATCATCGCCTCGAAGGTGGCCCACATCTCCAGCGCGTACTCGGTGGGATCAGCGTGCTCGACTCCCGAGGCCTTGCAGGCCATGTGCCCCAAATCGATGATGGACAGGTCGCGCCCGGTCTTATCGGCGGTCACGCGCAACTGCACCTCGCAGCAGGGGCAGGAGGTGACCACGGCTTCGGCTTTCACATCGTCGGCCTCGCGCAGGCGAATGTCACCGATGCGCTTGGCCGCTGGCGGATCGGCCACCAGGCTCATCACCGAACCGCAGCAGTGGCCTTCCTCGCGGTTATGCTCCATCTCCACGAACTCCAGCCCCGGAATCGCTTTCAGCAGTTCACGTGGTGGCTCGTAGATTCCACCGGCGCGGCCCATGTGGCATGAGTCGTGCCAGGTGACGCGCATATCGACCTCATGGTCGAAGACCAGGTCGCCCGATTGGACGCGCTCCGCCAGTATCTCCGAGTAATGCTTGGCCTCGAAGTCATACTCGATGCCCAGCTTCTCGGCCCACTCCGGATAGTATTGTTTCCAGACCAGCCAGCAGGCCGGGCAGGAGGTGACCACCGTCTTGACGCCACGCTTCTTCATCGCGTCGATGTTGTGGCGCATAATCTCCTCCCAGGTATCCCAAAGACCAGCCATCAGCATCGGGATGCCGCAACAGGCCTCGTCCTCCCCCAGGTAAGTGAACTCCACGCCGGACTTGTGCATCAAACAGGCGGTCGCTTGGGCGATGTCCTGCTCCACGTAGGAGGCGGTGCAACCGGGGAAGTAGCAGATTTCGGCCTTTTCGGGGAGCTTATCAAGCCCAGCTTTGGCCCAGTCCGTGCGATCGGTGCGGTATGCGCCCCAGATGTTGTGCTCCTTGCGCAGGCTGGCGGCCATAATCTCGAAGGGCGGGAAGGTCATCTTGTCCCGATCGTCGATCAACTCGCCGCGCATCTTCAGCCAGCTCGGCTCAATGGGCAGCTCCAGCGGACATTCGACGTTGCAAATTTCGCAGGTCGTGCAGGCGATGAACTTATCAACCCAGTCCTGGGTCAACTCGGCGCGACCGGCCATATACTCCTTGAGAAAGAACCACTTGCCGCGCGGTGATTCAGACTCCCACCCGCGACCGTAATACTGATCGCAAGGATCGACGCAGTAACCACACTGGGCGCAGGTGTAGGCGTACCAGGCCACGTCATCGGGAACGCCGCGCTTGCCCGCGCCCCGGATCCGCTCGCCGATGGGGGCCTTCGCCATATTGCCCGCCATGCGGATCAGCGGCTCGAACGCGCCGGCCGCACTCATAAAAGTTCCCAGCAGGCCGCCATTGCCCAGCACCTTGCCTGGGTTCATCACGTTCTGCGGGTCGATCTCGCGCTTGAATTCCTCCAGACGCCGAATCCGCTCCGCGCCCAGGATGTCCCGCGCCTCGTGCGCGAAGTAGAGCCCGCTGGCGTAGGCCCGTCCGCCGTACCGCTTGGCCTTTTCGATGGCGGAAAGGGCCAGCGCGAAGGCGATGTTGTAAGTGAAGGCCCGCTCGTCGTGGGGGATGAACCCCAGCAGGATCACTTGATTGCCCTGGCCTGGAACTTCAGCCGTGACCATGCCCTCCACGACCAGCGGCTGCTTGATGCTGGATTCGATGTCGCCCAGCGCCTCGGCCAGATTTTCCAGCGGCAGAACTACCTCGCTGGGGATGAGGGATGGCCCCAGCCGCTTGATGTGCATAATCGAGAAGCGCTCGTCCCACTCGTGCGCGGCCAGATCGGAATCGAGCAGCTCGCCGCCGCTGCGCTCGACGCTGGCTTCCAATCCATCTACCACCTCCGCCTCGCGGGAAGCGGGGAAGACGAAGACCGCCACGTACTCCTCCGGTATCTCCGGGCGGTGTCCATCGGTGGGGTGACCGTGCTCCATCTTGGGCGGAAGCTGGTTCTTGAGTTCCGCCATATCTGGATTGATGAAGCTGACCGACCAGAGCGGTAATTTCTCATCCACGATGGACTGCAAGGCCGCCGCCAGGCCCCCGAGGTCGAAGAACTTGGCGCCTATCACCCGCTCCTCTTCCAATGCACGGACCTTGAGCGTGATCTGGGTAATGATACCCGTGATGCCCTCCGCGTCGGCGATCAGGTCGACGTCCTCTTCCTTAAGCTCGCGCACCTCGCCGCCGGGCAGTACCACCCGCGCCGAGACGACGTTTTCGGGGAAGGCGCCGTACTCGAAGCTGCCGTAGCCGAAGCCGCCCTGGGCCAGCCAGCCGCCGACGGTCGAGGAGGGTGCGCTGGAGGGATAGAGCCGTAGGGCTAAGTTATACTTCGCCAGCTCCTTCTCCACATCTTTCCACACCGCGCCCGCCTCGACGGTCACGGTCATCGAGTCCAAGTTGACTTCCAGAATGCGCCCCATACGCCAGAAATCGACCGTCACACCGCCCTTGACTGGCAAGATGCCGCCGTAGCCGGATGTGGCCTTGCCACGTGGCACGAGCGGGATGCGGTTCTGGTTGGCCCAGCGGGCCAGCTCGATGATCTCCTCCTCGCTTCTCGGTTGGACGATGGCGTCGGCCAGCGCCTTGCCGATCAAGGGCTTGACCAGCGGTGGCATCACGCCGACGTCGTGGCTGTAGATCTTACGTTCCATGCGGTCCGTGCTGACCCGGCTGTCGAACTGCTCCCGCAGCCAGGA
>CAZDYW010000232.1:0-4841 GCA_964509655.1 uncultured Anaerolineales bacterium | reverse complement strand
CCGCACCAACCTGCGCCTGTGGAAGGTCAAGGCCCGCGTGCAGCGCAACGAGGACTTGGGCGAGCCGGAAGGGGGAGTGCCCGCGCCGCTGATCGATGTGTTGCAAAGGGCCTGCGTGCTATGGTCGCAGGAGGAGCGCATGGCTCTGAGTGAGTTTCTGAGCCGGTCATTGATGGGCCGCGACGAGGTCTTCTGGAGCGTGGCCCAGTCCCTCTCGGAGATCCTGCCCGATGGGGACAAGGAAAAGCAAATGCTGCAAGGGCTGCTGGTCAGCCAGGACCGACTGGACGTATCGCGGCAGCGGCGGATGTTTGAGGGAGATTGAGAGGATGAATGTCGAAGAGTTGCAAGCGTTGATCGACCAGGGTGAAGGACAGCGGCTGGACTTCAAACGCGGTGTTCCCTCGGTGAAGGATCTGGCGAAGATGGTTATTTGCTTTGCCAACGCTGAAGGAGGGCGACTGTTGTTAGGCGTGAATGACGAGGGCAACGTCGTCGGCTGCCGCTCCTACGACATTCCTCACTTGCTTTCGAGTACCTATCGCGTCACCGAGCCCTCCCTGACCGTGGACATCGAGGAGATAGACACGCTTCAGGGAACAGTGTTGGTAGTCAGTGTGCCTTGCACCCCGTTCGTGCACGCCACCAGCGGTGGCGTGTACCGCAAACGGGTGGGCCGGGAGTGCTTGCCTATGTCTCCGCAGGACGTCATTGCTCAACAAGCGGAGCGGGCAACGCTGGACTATAGCGCGTCGCCCTTGAGCCAGGCCCACTACCCAGACGATGTCGATCCTCAAGCCCTGGATCGGTTGCGTGCTGAGATTGCCTTGCGCAGTCCGGCGTTGTCCCGACAGACCGATCTGGACTTGCTGCGCAGCTTGCGGTTGCTCGTGGATGACGCGGATAAACGACGTCCGGTCGACGGAACGTCCGGTGAAGAGCCTCGCTTGACGGTCGCCGGTGGCCTTCTGCTGGGACGGACTGAGACGTTGCGTCGCGACCTACCCCAGTCCGAGGTGGCCTACTTCCGCCAACGGACCGACACGGACATCAGGCTTTCGGAGCGATTTTACTTGCCGTTGCCCATGCTGCTCGATCGGCTGGAGGAACTGATCGAGGCTGACAACGAAGTGCACTCGTTCCTGCTGGGCCTCCAACGTATTGACGTGCTCCAGTTTCCCCAGCCTGTTTATCGTGAGGCCATTCTGAATGCCGTGGTTCATCGGAACTACGGCCTGCCAGGCAACGTCATCGTGCGTCACTTTCCGGATCGGTTGGAGGTGATGAGCCCCGGTGGGTTCCCGACCGGTGTTAGGCCCACCAACATCCTGCGTCAGGTGGTCTCGCGCAACCAGCTGCTGGCGGAGACTTTGCAGCGGATCGGTTACGTGGAACGGGCCGGGTATGGCGTGGATATGATGTACGAGCAGATGCTCCGTCTGGGCAAGGAACCGCCCCTGTTCATCTCCGATGAACAGAGCGTGCGGGTAGTGATCCGGGATACTGACTTCGACGAGCCGTTCGTGGCCTTTGTTCAGCAGCGCCTGCGGGCCGAAAATTCACCCGATCTGGAGCAACTGTTGGTGTTGAGACATCTGCAACACCACGTGGAGCTGGATTTGGCCACTGCAGCGGAGATGTTGCAGCGTGGAGAGGGAGAAGCCGATGAAGTGTTGGAAGGTCTGGTGCAGGAAGAGCTATTGAATCGGGTTGGGACCGGCGAGGCCGCTGCGTACCAGCTTACCGTGGAGATGGCTGAACAACTGCAAGTCCCGACTCTGGGGCGCTTGCTAACGCCGGCCGAGCAGGAAGCGCGAGTGTTGGAGTACGTACAGGAGCGAGGCCAGATCACCAACCGGGAGTGTCGGCAGTTGTGCGGGCTCAGTCCCGATCAGGCGTTCAAGTTACTAGCGCGCTTGGTCGAAGCGGGAAAGCTGAAAGCCGTAGGGGAAAAGCGTGGTCGCCGCTATATTCCGCCGGGCGGATAACTTATCCGCGCAACGTGTTTGGTATATCCGCTGGGCGGATAACTTGTGCGTGGCTCCTTCGGAATAGGGGACCCCAAAGAAGAACGGGATTTCGAAGCAGGTCAAAAGTCGTCGGCTATGAAAGCCGACCTACATAGCCAGAGGATGTAGGGCGGGCTTCCATACCCGCCGCTTGGGGTTGATGAGTTCGTCCAACGCCGCAGGGCGCCTCTGTTGGCCTCTGGAGGGCTTTGGAACTGCTATGATTTCCCTGAACTCCGCGCTGTTGGCAATGGCCGTAGCCGGGCCTACATTGCACCTAATTCCTGAATCTTACAGCCGTCATAAGTTTTCTTGTGCTGCAAGATGATATTTTGCACTGCAAATTACGCGAGTCACATTTCACGCTTTGGAGGTGATAATGCCTCATCTAACGCCCTGGCGCAAAATTGCCGAACCACATCGCGACATCCGTGAGGAACGCTTCGACCCCGCCGTCTTCGCTGCCGACCTGGGGATGGTGCTGCGCGACGAAGGCCCACTTGACTACCGTGATCCTGTTACGTTTTTCAAAAAGACCTACCTCACGCGCGGCTTGTCCAACCTGTTGCTGGATTCTATGCAGCGGCTCAGCGGTGGGCGCCGTGGCGAGGCTGTGGTGCAGATCCAGACCCCCTTCGGCGGTGGTAAAACTCACGTTCTGATCGCGCTTTACCATCTGCTGGCCCACGTCGACCAGATCGGGCATCTACCTGCAATCCAGAGCCTGCTGGATGACGCCGGGCTAATGGCGATCCCCGACTGCCGCGTGGCCGTCCTGGTGGGCACCGCGCTAGATCCGGCTCGCGGCCGCACGACCGAGGAGGGACTGCGTCTGCGCACGCTCTGGGATGAGATGGCCTACCAATTGGGCGGCGCCGAACTTTTTCAACGCATTCGCGCTGAGGGCGGGGATCACTCGGCGCCGGGCACCGATACGCTTTTGGATCTCCTCGATGGGCTGGGGCCGGTGGCTGTGCTGGTCGACGAGGCGCTCGAATACGCTACCAAGGCCGGGGCCGTTGCGACCGGCGAGGGGACGATGTTGGGCCAGACGCTGGCCTTCTTGCAAGAGCTCTCTACTGTAGCGGCTCACCGCCCACAGACTATCCTGGTGGGGGCCATTCCCCTCAGTTACTTGGAGCGGTTCGACGCCAGTGCGCAAAAAGCTTTCCAGCAATTGAATAAAATCTTCGGAAGGCTGGAGCAAGTGCGCACGCCGGTCGAGGGAGCTGAGATCTACGAGATACTGCGCCGGCGGCTATTCGAGGACGTGGGAACTGAGGCCGAGCGGCGACAGGTGGCCGAGGCCTACTGGGACTTTTACCAGGCCCACGGGGGGGACCTGCCGCGCAAGGTGCGCGAGATTTCCTATCGGGAGCGGATGGTACGAGCCTATCCATTCCATCCCGAGCTGGTCGATATCCTCTACGAGCGCTGGGGCAGCCTGCCTAACTTTCAGCGCACCCGCGGCGTACTGCGGTTGCTGGCCCTGGTCGTCAGCGATCTCTACAAGCGCAATACCGGGGCGGCGCTGATCCAGCCTTCCCACGTCAACTTGGAAGCGCCGCACATCCGGCGTGAGTTCGTAAAACTGGTGGATGGGGCATACGAGACGGTGATCGGCTCCGATGTGGCCGGTCATGCGGCTAAGGCCCCACATATCGACCGCGAACTGGGCGGCGACTACGCTCGCGAGCAGATCGCCGAGCGATTGGCGGCCTCCATTTTCCTCTACTCGCACACCGGTGGCCCTGACCGTGGCGCCGTTGCGCCTCAATTGCGTCTCTCCTTGCTCCATCCAGAGATTACGCCGGCGCTGGTCGCCGACGCCTTGGATCGGCTATCGAAGCGTCTTTGGTACCTTTACGATGACCCCAAGTGGTACTTCGACAAAGTGCCCAACTTGAACCGTATCCAAGCCGAGCGCGAGGATGCCGTTCAAGCTGATGATATCCGTGAACGTATCAGGTCAACCGTGAGTGACCTCGTGGGGCGTGGTGTCTTCCGGCACACTTACCTCTGGCCTGTGGAAAGCCGTGACATAACTGATGACCGTCGCCTGGGCCTGGCAGTTCTCGACCTGGAACACCTCGCCAGCACTGAGGAAGCGGAGTCATTCATTGAGGAAGTGCTAAAGAAGCGAGGCGAAGCGTATCGTACATTCCGCAATGCTCTGGTCTTCTTGTTGCCGGATCAGGTGCAGACGGAGAGAGTGCAAGGGGCAGCGCGGACTTTGTTGGCCTTGGAAGGTATCGCGGCTGACTACAGCGGCAGTGACCGCCTCACTGATCGCCAGGAGGAGAAGCTGGCAAATGATCTGAGCGATGCCCGCTCGGCGTTGCCCCAGATGGTGTATCAGGCCTACCGACACATCGTGATCCCCGTGGGGAAGAGCGATGATGAGGAAGAGAAGCAGGACAATGATCGTGATGAGCCGTTGGAAAGCTTCGACGTGGGGCTTCAGCTTTACAAGCAAGGGAAGTCGTTGAGTAAATTGGTCTGGGACTACCTGACCGAACGGGATAAGCTGCTGGAGCGGCTCGATCCGCACCTGCTCCGCGCCGACCGTTGGGACCTGTGGCCAGAAAAGGACCAACCGCTGCAGGTCAGCCAGCTGCGTGACTACTTTGCCCGGTACACGCAGATGCCGCTTTTGGCGAGCGAGGATGTACTCTTGGAGTCCATCGCCCGCGGTGTGGAGCTCGAACTCTTCGGCTATGGGCAACGTGCTAGCGAGGAGGATGGCTTCGCCCCACTTCACTTCGGGCAGGCGCTGTCCACGACGCAGATCGAGGTCGCGGACACGGCCTGGCTGGTGCCGCCGGAGATGGC
>CAZDYW010000231.1:0-4848 GCA_964509655.1 uncultured Anaerolineales bacterium | reverse complement strand
GCCTGTGATAACTTATCGATTGACAAAGGCGCAGAGTACGAACGTAGCTACTATGGAAGAGCAGACCTTGACTTAAATCTCTGTCCACCAAATCGGGTTAACCACACTGCTGGGTTACGTCAACAAGTGCAGGATAGCAAAGCCACGAATAAGCGATTAGTGTTTCTGGCCGCACAGCAAGAGCAGTGGTTGGCCGATGCACGGCAGTTGTGGATTGTCCTACTCCGCCCCTCCCCATCTTTGGCCTAGAAAGGCAGCCACTTGCCGGTCGATTAGCCCCTCGGTTTCCCTGAACCGCTTCGTCAGATTCTCCATGCCGATCAATCCGCTCAGCGCTTGCCGCGTGTACTCATCGTAGCAGCCGTTGATGGGTCCCTCGTATTGCCCCGCTTGTCTGAGCACCCGCTGCAAGTCGCGACAGAGCTGGCCATCGATCACGCTCCAGTCCTCCGCGCCCGGCGCCTGGAAGGTCATGTGGTGCAGATCAAGCAGGGCCTGCAAGCGCTCGATGGGCCGCGCCGCGTCGTCCACGCGCAGATCGATGTACCGGTCATCGCCGCCATAGCCGCCGTTCTCGCGCACCACCAGCAGCGCGGCGGCCTGTTGTCCCCGTCGATCACCACCGGCCCGTTGACCGGCTGCCAGCGCCGCCACCAGCCGGTCGGCCAGCTCGCCCGCGCTCTCCTCGAAGGCCGCCGCCATCGCCTCCACCGTCGCCCCGTCGACCAGCAAGTTGCCCTGGACGGCGTAATTCGTTCCCCGCAGCCCGCCGGCCCAGTCCATACACTCGCCCCCGGTGAAGAGCGCCGGTTCTCCACGCATATCGATCAGCCCGACCTGGCGGTGCTCGCGCTCACTGTCTTCGGCCAAGAGCCGCTCGAGCGCGTCCGCCGACGAGGCCCCCTCGGACATCATCCTCAGCCCCAGAGGGCCGAAGGTGGCATTGCCACGAGCCTGGGTGGCCAAGGCGCCCGCGCCAGCCTTGGCCCAGGGCACGATGGCGCCCACGGCCAGGAACTTGGATTGCACCGCCACGCCCCATTCCAAGGCCGCGGGATCGTGGGCCACAATCGAGAAGGTCGAAAGTAAGGGCATAGGAGATTCAGCGATGGGGGGCCTCCTGATATCGGGGCTGCGCGGAATGTGCTACTCCGCCTTTATCTCCAGCACCTGCTTCATGCGCGGGTCGAGCGCGTCGCGCAGGCCGTCGCCCAGGAAGTTGAAACCCATCACGGTGAACATAATCGCCAGGCCGGGGAAGACGCCGAGCCAGGGCGCGTCCTGAATGTACCCTCGGCTCTCGCTCAGCATGCGGCCCCAGCTTGGGTCCGGGGGCTGGGTGCCCAATCCGAGAAAACTCAGCGCGGCCTCGGCCAGGATGGCGAAGGCCAGGCTGAGCGTGGTCTCGACGATCACGGGCGCGATGACGTTGGGCAGGATGTGGCGGAAGAGGATGCGGCTGTCGCGGCTGCCGATGGAGCGGGCCGCCTCGATGTAGACCTCCTCGCGCACCGTGAGCACGCTGCCGCGCGTGATGCGGGCGAAGATGGGCGTGTAGACGATGCCGATGGCGATCATGGCGTTGCTGATTCCCGGCCCCAGCGCGGCCAGGATGGCAATCGCCAGCAGAATGGCCGGAAAGGCGAATAGCACGTCCATCAGGCGCATGATAACCTCGTCGATCCAGCCGCCGTAGTAGCCGCTGATGGCGCCGAGCAGGGTGCCGATGATCATGGAGATACTCACCGCGATCACGCCTACCTTGAGCGAGATCGAGGCTCCCGATAGCACCCGGCTGAGCACGTCCCGCCCGAAGTCATCGGTGCCGAAGGGATGGTGCAGGCTGGGCGGCTCCAGTCGCGCTCCCATATCCAGGCCGACGGGATCGTGGGGCGTGAGTTTGGGGCCGACCAGCGCGAAGAAGATCAAGAGCAGAATGATGACCGCGCCGATGGAGGCCAGGCGGTTGCGCAGGAACAAGCGCAGCGTCTCCTCAAGGAAAGATTCTTCCGGGGGCAATTCTTGGTGCATGGTGACGACCTCCTAATACTTGACGCGGGGATCGAGGTAGGCGTAGGTCAGATCGACGAGCACGTTGACCACCGCGAAGGAGAGGGCCACGAGCAGCACCGCGCCCTGTACCATCGGATAATCACGCCGCACGACGGCGTCTAGAGCCAGGCGCCCCAGCCCCGGCCAGGCGAAGATCACCTCGACGATGATGATCCCGCCCAGCAGCGAGGCCATCTGCATACCGACGATGGTCACGATGGGGATCGCGGCGTTCTTCAGCACGTGTCGGATGGTGACATCGCGCTCGGCCAGGCCCTTGGCCCGCGCCGTGCGCACGTGATTCTGGTGCATGACCTCCAGCACCGCCGAGCGCACGAAGCGCGTCAGGATGGAGGCCGTGATCAGCCCGACCGTCATCGCTGGCAGGATCAGGTGTTGCAGCCACTCGCCGAAATTCTCCGTGGGGCTGGTATATCCGGACGGCGGGAGCCAGCCCAGGGCTAAGGAGAAGATCAAGATGAACATGATGCCCAGCCAGAAGTTGGGGATCGAGACGCCGATCTGACTGAAGAACATCGCCGCGTAGTCCGTCAGGCTACCCGGGTTCAGGGCCGCGATGGTCCCGGCGGGCAGGGCGATGATCAATGCCACCACCAAGGCCGCCAGAGCCAGCGATAGGGTCGCCGGTAAGCGCTGCCCGACCGCCTTGGCGACGCTCTCGCCAGTGATGAAGCTCTGCCCCAGGTCACCGTGGAGGGCGCTCCAGAGCCAGTCGGCGTATTGGACCAGCAGCGGACGGTCGAAGCCCATCTGGTGGCGGATCTCCTCCACCTTCGCCTGGTCGGCTTGGAGGCCCAACATGATCCGCACCGGATCGCCTGGCACCAGGTGGATGATCATAAAAACGACGAAGGAGACGCCCAACATCACCAGCATGGTGGTGAGCAGACGGCGAAGCAGGAAGTTAGCCATAAAGCCTCCGCAGGTTCACCTACAAAAAGACCTCAGAGGCCGCGCGAACTCGCTCGCGACCTCCGAGGTCTGGGTGCTAACTCCTGGCTATCGCGAAAGCCAGGTATTCTCGAAGCATTTGGCGTTGGTGGGGAAGGCGGCGTAGCCATGCACATAGGGCTGCCAGGCCTGGACGACGTCCGGGTTGTAGAGGTAGACGTAGGGCGCGTCGTCGATGATCTTCTCCTGCACTTGGTTGTAGATTCCCTTGCGGGCCTCCTGATCGGTCTCCACGCGCCCGGCTTCGAGCAGTTCATCAACTTCGGGATTGCTGTAGCCGGTGAAGTTGAAGACCTCGTCCGTGTGATGCTGGGCGTAGAAGAAGTCATCGGGGTCGATGTTGCCGATCCAACCGCAGATATACATGTCGAAGTTGCCGGCGCCCTGCTCCTCCAGCCATGTGCCCCACTCCAGGGAACGGATCTCGGCGTCGATACCGATCTGGCTGAGCTGCGCCTGGAGCACTTGAGCGGCGCGCACCGTTTCCTCGTAGAAGGTGGTGGGCATTAGCTCGGTCTCGAAGCCGTCCGGGTAGCCAGCTTCGGCCAGCAACTCGCGGGCCTTCTCCAGGTCTTGCCCGTAAGGCTGGTAGTCGTGATACCAGGAACTATCGACCGGGATGGCGCCTTGGTTGGGCGTGGCCGTGTCCCACTTGGCCGCGGCTGCGACCTCCTCCCGGTTGATGGCGTAAGCGATGGCCTGGCGCACGAGCGGATTGTCGAACGGCTCGCGGGTCAGGTTCAAGCCGATGTACCAATAGTCGCCGCCGCTGACCTTATCCACGATCACGTCGCCGGAGGTCGCCAGCTCGGTGACGCGCTGCGGGGGCAGGCTATCCACCCAATCCACCTCACCGGTCTGGAGGTTGGTCAGACGCACGGTGTCATCGGGGATGATCTTGAAGGTCACGCCATCGAGGTAGGGCTTGCCCTCTTCCCAGTAGTCGGGGTTGGCCTCCAGCGTGACGTGGTCGCCGGGCATATACTCGACGAACACGAAGGGGCCGGTGCCGACCGGGTGGGTGTCAATCGTCTCGTCCTCGACGATCTCCTGGGGCACGATGGACATGCCCTTGTAGGCCCCGATCCGGCCCAGCAAGTTGGGCGAGGGCTCGGTCAGGTGAATGGCAACGGTCAGGTCGTCCACGGCCTCGACGCTCTCGACGGAGCCAAAGCGCCAGGCGACGCCGGAGCCGGTCTCCTCGTCCATAATGCGCTCGTAGCTGTAAACCACATCCTCGGCCGTCAAGTCGCGGCCATTGTGGAACTTGACGCCTTCGCGCAGATGAAACGTCCAGGTCAGGTTATCATCGGAGACCTCCCAACTTTCGGCCAGCGATGGCACCATGTTGAGGTTCTCGTCCACGGTCACGAGCGTGTCGTAGACGTTCTCCAGAATCTCGAAGCTGGAGTGCGCGGAGGTCAGGTGTGGGTCCAGTCCCTCTGGATCGGCGCTGATGGCGGCGATCAACACGCCGCCTCGCTCGACGCCGGAAGGATCAGCCGTCGGTGTGACCTCCTTGACCACCTCTTTGGTCACTTCGACTTCTACCTCTACCTCTTCTTTCTCGGTGACCACGACGGTTTCCTTGATCACCTGGGGCGTGGGCTGGGCGCATGAAGCCAGCACGAGGGCTATCACGGCCATTGCCACAGTGAGCATCGTCAGTTTCTTCACGATTCCTCCTTTGTTCTCAGATCGAGAACGCTAATCGCATCGTAATTTCTCCCGCCCTTATGATAACACACAGGCGTCAAAAATTCATCAACAGCCCGTCAAATGTCGCTGAGAAACCTGACAGATAGGGCAATTGTGTTTATTTGT
>CAZDYW010000230.1:0-4889 GCA_964509655.1 uncultured Anaerolineales bacterium | reverse complement strand
CCCTGGCTCCTACCAGCGAGATCACCTGGAGCGGCGCGATCACCGCCGGCCACACGCTCACCTGGACGTGGGTCGTCACCCACAGCGGCGACTATGGGGACGTGATTGTCAACACCGCCGCGTTCAGCAGCACGTATCAAACGGGCGAGGCTGAGGGGACCTTCACCGTCGAGCCGGAACTGCCCAACTTGACACTCTCCAAAATCGTGACGCCGACGACCGACGTGAGTTATCACGGCGTGACGACTTACACGGCTGTCCTGAGCAACACCAGCGGATCGGACGATACAAATGCCCGCTTCGATGACACACTGCCCGATGAGGTAGACTTCGCCACCTGGGTCGTCTCTCCACCGGACACAGCTCTGGCTCCTGCCAACAACGAGATAACCTGGAGCGGGACGGTCACCGCTGGCCATGCGCTCACCTGGACGTGGGTCGTCACTCACACTGGCGCTTATGGCGATGTGATCACCAACACCGCCGAGTTCAGCGGCACGCATCAGATGGGCAAGGCTGATGCGACCTTCACAGTAGAACCATCATTGACGGACGTGGAGATCGACAAGGCGGTGGCGCCCATGAGTGCCGCGCCCGGTGCTCCTATGACGTACACGCTCACGTTCTCCAACACTGGAAACATCACGGCGACAGGCGTGGTCATCACCGATCACGTCCCGGTCAGTGTGACCCAGACCAGTGTCATCAGCACAAGTGACGTCATCATCAAGCCGCGTCGCGATGCTCGCTACGTATGGGATGTGGGCGACCTGGCCCCCGGAACAAGCGGCGTCATCACTATCAACAGCATGCTCTCCGATTCGCTGGAAGCGGGCAGCGCCTTCATCAACACTGCCACCATCGCTGCCACCGCTGATAGCGATTCCGGCAACAACAGCAGCAGCGTGAGTGTGGCAGTGCTAGGGGACACGTCCAGCACAATATACCTTCCGCTGGTGATGAGAAATTACGTCGAGGCTCCGGACCTGGTCGTCGAAGAGCTTGTAGCGGCTCCCAATCAAATCCAGGTTGTGATTGAGAATGTCGGCGATATGCCGGTTGAGAATGAATTCTGGGTAGATGTCTACATCGATCCCACTACGCCTCCAATGCGCGTCAATCAGATATGGCAAAACGTGGGCGATCAGGGGCTAGTATGGGGCGTCACGCAAGGTGCGCTGCCAATGGTTCCCGGCGACGTGCTCACACTGACCGTGGGCGACGCATTGTGCTGGCCAAGCGAGAGTAATGTGAACTGGCCCCTGGCGGAGGATACACCGGTATATGCCCAGGTCGATTCGGCGGGCTATCCGGCCTACGGTGGTGTGTTGGAAGGTCACGAGATCATAGAGGGGGATTACAATAACATCGCAGAGACAACGGTGAACAGCGATACGGCGGCATATCGTCTGGATGATAGAGTTTTGGAGTTACGGACACCCCAGACTGCTGCGGGGTTACCGTGTCGGCGTTAGCATTCGACGGTACAGCCTACAGCATCTCCCACAGCCGTGCCTTCTCCAGCGCCTACGAAAAGGGTGACGACGATGGAGCAGCGCACTGCTGCGTGGATCCGATTGGAGAAGATATTCTCAGAAACGTGGCCGTGGGCGGAATTCCCTGGCAAAAGTTGCGACCTGTGCAATTGAGTACCGTCCACCTTCCCGAAAGCTATAAAAGCTGCTTTGCTGAGACAAGGAACTGGGACTGCAACGGCCCTTTGCCCAGCGCGGCCACTGTGTAGCTTTCGGGAAGATGATCTAATCGACAGCACTAGAAATCTGCTGCCGGCGATTTAGGCTGAACCAGCCCACGCTCTCCGCGCCACGGACGTTCGCACCTTTGGATTCGCAGATCTCTTTCAGTTGGGCCAGGGTCTGGTCCCGGCCCCAGCCCGCTACCGGGAAGAAGCCCATCACCATATCCTCGAAAGCGCCGCGCGTGCCGGAGCCTTCCTCACGGCTGGAGTGAATACGAACGGTTGACCAAATGGCAATTCTTTGCTATAATTTACCCAGTTGAGCCGGAGTGGCGGAACAGGCAGACGCGCGCGACTCAAAATCGTGTGGGCTTGACCCATGTGGGTTCGATTCCCACCTCCGGCATTTTTGATGTAATCTTTCGGCATCAGAAAGACGCTGGATATAAGCAGACTCTGTCGCGGCGCCCAGGGGCGGAACAACCCCCAAGCGCCGCGCTTCTCATAATGACAGCCGGAGGAGTATGGGTAAGCGCCTCGGAAGATGGATTGCGAGATTCCTCATCGGAGCGGCGATAGGAGCAGCGTTAGGGCTCGCCATCGGCTGGTGGATCTGGCCCGTATCCTACACGAACACCGCCCCAGATGTGCTGCGCCGAGATTACCGCGACGATTATGTCCTCATGACTGCCAGAGCTTACGCGGTAGGAAATGACCTCGACAGCGCCCGTGAACGCCTGACCCTGCTCGATCCGGAAAAACCTTCCACCCCGGTGATTGAATTGGCGGAGCGGCTCGTCGAGGACGGCGCTCCCCGTGCCGAAATCGCCCGCTTGGCCCATCTGGCCTGGGCGCTCGGCGCTACCACCCCTAAATTGACCCCCTATCTGGAGAGTGGTACTTGAGGAGCTGGGCAACTGTCGCGCTCGGCATAGCGGTCGGGCTGGCGCTGGGGCTTCTCTATACTTGGATCATCGATCCCATCGAGTTGACCAACACGTATCCCGCGCTGCTACGCGCCGATTACCGCCGAGACTGGGTGCGCCTGACGGCCCTCTCTTACACCCTTGATGAAGACCTTGAACAGGCCCGCGCACGGCTGGATGATCTTCCAGATGATGATGTATCCGCAGCGCTGAGCGAGCTGATCGAGGAGTACGCCGCCGCCGGTCGGCCCGCGGCAACTTTGCGCCGCTTGTCCAAGCTGGCCCAGGCGCTGGATGTGTACACACCTGCCATGCTGGTCTACCTGGACACGCCAGCTCCACCTACTTCCACCCCCACCTCTACTTCCACCATCACGCCCTCGCCCACTTCCACGGCGACGCCGACTGAGACGCCCAGGCCGACACACACACCCACGGCGACGCCGACCATCCCCTCGCCCTTGCCATCGCCGACACCTCGCCCGACCGTCACGCTGCCATCGCCCACACCGAGCACCACACCCACACCGACGCTCACGCCCACGCCGTCGCCGACGCCGCCCCTGGTTGCCCGTCTGGAGTTGGCCGAGCAGGAACAGTTGTGCCAGCCAGGGCTCACGCCGCACGTCGAGGTGATCGTTGAGGATGAGGACGGCGAGGGAGTGGCGGGCATGGCGGTCTGGTTGACCTGGGCCGGGGGTGCCGACCGGGCCGTGACCGGGCTCAAGCCCCAGGCGGGAGCCGGCTACGTCGATTTTGACCTTGAGCCGGAAATGAGCTACGCGATCAGCGTCGGCGAGATGGGAATCCCGCTGGTCAGCGGGTTACAACTTGAGCCTTGTCCAACCGAACCCGACGCCGAGGCCAAGGCCGAGGAGAAGATTGAGCCGCTCATCGGATCGTGGCGCGTTTTGCTGAGAGCTGAGTAGCGGCGGCGCTCTATCTCACTTGACTTCCCCGAACATACTGGTAAAATAGCTCCGCTATGATGATAGAAATGCAGACCCTTGCTGGCCATCACCATCACGAACCCTCACCACCCGACCGAGGAGGTCAGCACAGGCCTGCCTGAGTGTATCACGCGCTTTCGATTTTAGCCCTCCCGGTCAAACCGGCGAGGGTTTTTTATTTGCCTATCACCTGAGGAGTGTGCTTAATGAATCAACACACAGACATCCGTCTCTCCCTTCCCAGCAAGGGACGCCTGGCCCAGGACGCTATGGGCTTTCTGGCCAATTGCGGCCTGAAGGTGACGAAATCCAACCCGCGCCAGTATGCCGCTCGCATACCCGCCCTGCCCCGCTTGACCGTTCTCTTCCAACGCCCCGGCGATATCGTCGTCAGCGTGCGCGACGGCAGCGTCGATTTCGGCATCACGGGCATGGACCTGGTGGCCGAGCGCCGTGGAGACAACGGCGAGGTGCTGGTGCTCCACGAGGAGATGGGCTTCGGGCGCTGTCGCCTCTGCCTGGCCGTGCCGGAGGCATGGGAGCGGGTCCATACCGCGACCGAGCTGGCCGCTCACGCCAGCGGACTGGAACGACCGCTGCGGGTCGCGACCCAGTTCCCGCATCTCACCGGCGACTTCTTGCGCCGCCACGGCATCGAGCCCTTCACCCTCGTTCACGCCGAGGGGGCGCTGGAAGTGGCCCCGACCATCGGCTACGCTGATATGATCTGCGACCTCGTCTCCTCCGGTCAGACGCTGCGCGACAACCGCTTGCGCCCGCTGGAGGATGGCACCGTCATTCAATCTCAAGCGATCCTCATCGCCAACCGCGCCGCGCTCAAAAACCGCCCAGAGGTGTTGGAGATTGCCCGCGTGCTCCTGGAATACATCGAAGCTCACCTACGGGCCGAGGAGCACCTGGCCGTCTTCGCCAACATGCGCGGCGAATCGCCCCAGGCCATCGCGCAGCGGATGTTCGCCGAAGAGACCCTCGGCGGACTTCAAGGCCCCACCATCTCGCCCATAGTCGCGCGGGAGGGGAACGGCGATCACGGCTGGTACGCCGTCCACATCGTCGTGCGGCGAGATGAGCTCTTCCGGGCCATAGCCGAGCTACGCGAAATCGGTGGCAGCGGCGTCGTCGTGACACCCGTGGCCTACATCTTCGAGGAGGAGCCGGAGCGCTGCCAGGCGCTTCTGGAAAAGCTGGAAAACTGAAACTGGAGGAATTATGTTGCGAATTTACAAAGACATAGAAAAAGCACGGGCGGAACTGTTGCAGCGGCGGGACCTGCTGATTCTGGACGAGGTGCCG
>CAZDYW010000229.1:0-4895 GCA_964509655.1 uncultured Anaerolineales bacterium | reverse complement strand
TTCTCAATCCACCTCTTCGATGTTCCAGAGTTCGGATTGCTGCGTGGAATCGGGGGCCAGGCCGGTGACCGAGGTGCGGGCCAATGTGATCCTCAGATGCTGGAAGAGGGGCAGGGCGGGCAGCCGCTCGGAGAAGATGCGCTGGGCCTTCGCCTCTGCGTTTCGCTCCAGCCCACTTCCTGGAGGTGCCTCCAGCGCCGCGCGGCAGGCGGTGTCGTATTCGTCGTCGAGGAAGCCGACCATGTTGGGCTGATTCCAGTGCCCAGCGTCCGGCATGCGACTGCTGATGAAAAGATCGCAAAGTGAGATTGGCGCGGCGTGCCAGGAGAATTGGGCCAGGTCGAAGCGCCGCCCGAAGAGCACCCCCTCCGGCCCGGGCGCGAAAAGCGCCTCAGCGGGCAAAATCGCCAGCTCCGCTTGAACGCCGCAGATGCCCAGATACTCATGGATCAGTTGGGCGGTGCGGACGCGCAGCGGGTCATCGGTCAGGTGATAAGTGACCCGCAGCGGAGTGCCATCGGCGACGCCGGGGATATTGTGGGCCTCGCGCACCCCGTCGCCATCCTCATCATACCAGCCGGCCTGGGCCAGCAGCTTCTGCCCTGCCTCTGGATCATGCGTCCAGGTGGTCAAACTCTCCCCGGCGTAGAGGGGATGTTCAGGCGGCAGATAAGTATGGAGCACTCGCCCGGCTTCTCCCAACACTTTCCTCGTGATGGCCTCGCGGTCGATGCAGCGCGCGATTCCCTGCCGCACCCGCACATCCTCGAAGAAATCGGGCCGCTCATACCCCAGCGCCGGGCTGATGCCGAAGGCCAGAATCTCCCAGCGGGTATCCTGGACGGGCAGGGCCTGGATTTGCGGCGGCAAGGCTTGCTGCTCCCCGCTCAGCAGTTCGCTCAGCACCTCATCCGCGGTCTCGTGAGTGACGATGTCACAGCGTCCGCTCAGAAGCTGCTCCGCCAACGCGCTCGGCTCGGCGATGAAGCGGAAGATGATCCGATCCACGCGCGGCAGTCCCTCGGCGGTGCGGAAGTAGAAGGGGTTGCGCACGGCGGTGATGTGATCGCCCGCTACCCATTCACGGATGGTGAATGGCCCCCAGCCGACGGGGCGCCGGGTCGATACCTCGGCGGTGAGCAATTCAGTGGCGGAAAGGCGGCCCCAGGTGTGGCGCGGCAAGGGGTGCCAGAAATTGAGCCGATAGGATTGATCCTGGAAGCCGGGAACGCCGCGCCAGGTCACCGTGTGGGCGTTCACGGCGCTGTAATCGGCGGTGCGCTCGATGATGTGTTTATCCGTGGGGGTGGCTGGATCGGCGGCCAGCTCGAAGGAGAAGACGGAATCGTCGGCGGTGAGGGGGACACCGTTCGACCACTGGAGCCCCGGTCGGAGCGTGAAGGTGACGACCATGCGCTGCATGGGCAGCGGCGCGCCGTCGAATATCACGCGGCGCCCGTCCACATCTTCGACTATCATACCGGAGATCAGCTCGACCACTTCGCCGTTGGCGGCGAGCACCCTATCGCCCGACTGGACGGAGACGGTCTCGGTCGCGGCGTTGTTCTCGGAGGATGCCAGATCAGGAAGTCGGGAGAGGATGACGGGCTGGTAGGTGTAGGCTCGGTTATCCAGCGGGCCGTCGTAGATGGCCTGCCAGACGTGCCGGGTGGCTATGTCAGCGGTGCCGTAGAGGTACAGGCTTTCGGGCTCTTCGGGCATGCACACAGTGAGAACCTTGGGCTCCGGTGTGGGCGAGGGAATGGGGGTGGGAGAAGGGGTCAAGGTCGGAGTTAGCGGCTCTGTGGGTGCGGCGCAGGCTGCGCACAGAGTCAGGAGGGTCAAGAGCGTCAATGCAATAAGCGGCTTGAGGGCTTCGTAGGGGCGGGACTCTGTGCTCGCCCTTGGTGGGCTTTCCAATCTGTGCTCCCTACAACGCCTTTTGCAAAGCTATCTGTTCAGGTAGCTTGAGTTGAGTTGCCCTTCTTCTCAGAACGGGCAAAGAGTGTTCATCGATGCGCCTGCGTTCATGGGGAAAGTCCCACAACAGCTTCGCCGCTATCTGTTGGATGTTATCGCGGGCGATTTTCTCTTTTTTTTTGATCTCAATTTCCGTTTTCAGCCGCAACTCATCCACAAAATCGGCCAGGTCGCTCTCGGCTAGATGCGTTGTAACCAATACGTTCCCCGAAATGCCGCTCAAGTTGATGGTCAGCAAATCCTCATAGGCCACCGGCACGCGCTTGGTTTCCGCTATTTCAAATAACCTTTCGAGGGGGATTCTCTGAGTGATATAGTACAGATCGATGATGTCCTTGATGTTTGCCCTGTCCTCGAAAGCCGTGACTTTATTCGCTCCCAGGTCTTGAAGGCTATTGACGAAAATGTTTTTTTCAGTTCTTGCCAACGGGTCGAACAGATGGAATTCTTTGGCGAACTCTATCTTTAATCTGCAATCTTGTGTAACGACGTACATCCTGGCGAAGTATACTTCTAACCTGTCAACCTCGACCGAGAAACCCTTGTCACGCAACCTGAGCCGCAGGTCGTTGGCTATCCATTTCAAATCATCGGTCGTGGTGAAAAAGTCCAGATCTTCGGACAACCTGTGGTGAAAGTAAAACCTGGACAGGGCCGTGCCGCCCGTCAGGTACAGCTTGTCGCCATAGATGGCGGCGGTCTCAAAAACGTTATCCTGCAAGGGATACACGGTTTGCTGATAGAATTGCAATTCCTCAGATGTAGCTTCTCTATAAAGGCTTTCCATCTTGTACCTCTAACCGGCTCGAATAGATAAAGGCGTTGCCCCTGATCGCTCAAATTATACCCCGCTGGCATGCGGGTTGTCAAGCAGAATGGGTCAATCTCCGAGATTGAACCATTCTGTCACTAGCGGCCTTATGAGTTCCCATTTAGGGTGCAGTACCGCGCCGCCGCTAGGCGTGGTCCCGGATTGGACCATCTCCCGGCCTATCACGTGGTGATCGATGTTATCCGCCCCGACGCGGCGCAGGGTGAGTGCGAACTTTTTGATCTGGTCGGAGGTCAGGTCGGTGTCGATGTAGCTCATCGTCGTCCAGTAGGCGGAGGGCAGTCGGGGCCAAACTCGTGGGTCGAGCAGACGCTGGGCCAGGGCGTGGAGCACCTGCTGCTGGCGCTCGGTGCGCTCGAAATCTGAGGAGCCGTGACGGGAGCGTGCATAGCGCAGGGCGGTCTCGCCGTCCATATGCTGCGGGCCGGCGGGGATCTCGATGCGAGTAGTGCCGTAGTCCTCGGTGGGGTAGGCGTTGTCCACGATGGGCTCCTCGACGACGATGTCGATCCCGCCGACGCCATCGACCATGGCGCGGAAGCCGTCGAAGTCCAGGCGCACGTAATGATGAACCGGCACGCCGAAATTCTGGGCCACCGTCTGCATGGCGAGCACGGGGCCCTTCCCCTCGGCCTCGTTCTCGCCCCAGAAGTGAGCGGTGTTGATGCGCCCTTCACCCCGGCCGGGGACGTGGACGTAGAGATCGCGCGGGATGGAGAGCAGTGAGATGCGCGGCTCGTCTGGACGGACGGCGACCAAGATCATAGTGTCGGAGCGGACGACATAGCCTTGGCCGGGGCGGCGGTCGATGCCCAGGATAAGTATGTTTACTGAGGAGCCAGCCGCGCCGGAAGGCTCTGTGACAAACTGCAACAGGGAGATTCCGCCGCAGACCAGACCGCCGACGATGAGGAGCGAGCCCAGCGCGATAAGTAATGAGGATAAACAGGATCGATTATTTCTCATATCAACCTATCAAGTCAAGCGGATTGTAGCACCGGCAAGGTGGGCTGTCAACCGACGGGATGCGAAATGACCGATTAGCGGATTGGAGCGGTTGGGTTATAATAATCCCATTATGCCAGAGTTACCTGAGGTTGAAACGGTTGTTCGGGGTCTGCGTCCCTCCCTGATGGGGCGCGTTATCACGGATGTGGTGGTGTATTGGGAGCGCAGCATCGCCGCGCCGGATGCTGATGTTTTCTTGCAGCGCGTCACGGGCCAGAGGATCGTCGGGGTGGGGCGGCGTGGAAAGTGGATCGTGATCGAGCTGAACGGGGGCGAGACGCTGCTGGTCCATCTGCGGATGACGGGGCAGCTTCTGCTGGAGCGGGATGAGTGCGCCAAGGATAAGTACACGAGGGTCCTTTTCCATCTCGACGATGGGGGACAACTGCGTTTCTCCGATATGCGTAAGTTCGGGCGGTTGGTGCTCACCGATGAGCCCGACGAGGTGTTGGGCAAGCTGGGGCCGGAGCCGCTGGCGGATACTTTTACGGCCCCGCTATTCGGGGAGATGCTGGCGCAGCGGCGCGGGCGGATCAAGTCGCTGTTGTTGAATCAGCGCTTTCTGGTCGGGCTGGGCAACATTTACGTCAACGAGGCGCTGTGGCGGGCGAGGGTCCATCCGCTGCGCGCGGCCAATACGCTTTCGCCGGCCGAGGTGGAGCGGCTGCACGGGGCGATTCGCGCTGTGCTGCGGGAGGCCATCGATGAGGGCGGCACGACGCTCGCGGATGGCACTTATCAGCAGGCCGACGGCAGCGCGGGTGAGTTCGCCCGTCGGCTGGCGATCTACGGGCGGGAGGGTAAACGCTGCCCGCGCTGCGGCGGGGAGATTGAGCGCATCACGGTGGGGCAGCGGGGGACTTTTGTTTGTGCGGAGTGTCAGTCTCTCAAAAAGTGATTTGTCTCCAATCTGGGCTTATGCTATAATAAGTAAAGTTACTGGTACAGATCAGACCAGAGGAGGCGAATATAAGCTGAATTCCTCAGTTCGACCGCGCTCACACCAAAGGCTCACCACAGTGAAGCCTTTGCCCCGCTTATACCCTACTAGCGATCACTTTTCGATTACCGTCAC